>CAZBBN010000099.1:0-2549 GCA_964490195.1 uncultured Nitrosopumilaceae archaeon | reverse complement strand
AAGAAACCTACTCTAATTTTTTAAATTCTTCAACTATTTTATCGTGAATTAATCCATTTGTTACTAAAATCCCATTTTTATGAAAAACTTCTCTGTTGTTGTATGTGATATCATTACCTAACATATCTGTCATTTTTCCTCCAGCTTCTGAAATTATACAATACGATGCAGCAGAATCCCATTCTTTCATTTTATTTGTAGTTGTAATGTATGCCTCAGCTTCTCCTGAACTAATCTTTCCTACTTTTAATGAGCTACCTATGCTTGTAAAATCTTCAATACCTAATTTTTTGATAAATGATTTTTCTTTTTCAGATAAGTGATGTCTTGATCCAACGGTTCTACATTTTGAAATATCTGAAACCTTTGTTACAGATATTTTTTTCCATTCATCATGAGAATATCGGAATGCACCACTTCCTTTTTGTGCAACAAATAATGTATTTTCTGTTGGCCAACCAATAACTCCAAGAATTGGCTTTTTATTTTTAATTAATCCAATCATAATTGTAAATTCACCTGTTTTATCAATAAAATCAGAAGTTCCATCAAGAGGATCTACTATCCAAATTGTATCCTCTGATAATCTACTGAGATCATCTTTGTCTTCTTCAGATAATATCAGATGATCTGTTTGTGAAAGAATTTCTTTAATGATGTCATTGCTTTTTACATCTGCTTCCGTAATTGGGGAATCATCACTTTTTTTAAACGATTCAAAATCTCCTTGATAAATTTCTAAAATTGCTTCTCCTGCAGCTTCTACAGCCTTGATAGCAATTTCTAATTCAGGAATTTTATCTAATATGGGAATATCTTTCAATTGAAATTACCTAAGTTGTAAGTTCTGGCTTTAATGTCCATACAACTCCTAGAACAATAAATGGAATTGACATAATTCCAATTATACCAAGAATAGTGTTGAATTGCGATTCTGATACTTCTGGATTATTCACTATCCATGGTAGTGGCAATGTAATAATCACCCAAAGTACTCCTAAAAGTATTATCAATTTAGCTTTTGATTTTCTGTCTTTCATCGTTTTTTGCACTCCTGAGTTGTATTAAATTCATGTGAATTCATTTAATTGATTCTCCTCCATCCACAGAAAGAATTGCCCCTGTAGTCCAAGATGCATCATCTGATGCAAAATACATCACTGCTTTTCCTACTTCTTCAGGTTGACCAATCCTACCTATTGGATGCTCATTATCCATGAATTCTATATCTTTTTGAGTTTTCAAAAATGGTTTTGTCATATCTGTATCTACTACTCCAGGACAGATACAATTAACCCGAATCTTGTCTTTGGCATATTCGAGTGCCCAACATTTTGTTAGCAAAATTAACGCAGCTTTTGCTGCAGAATACGCATCGGCATTAAATCCCTGATATGCCTTTAATCCTGCGTCAGATGAAATATTAATTATTGAGCCAGATGTTTTTTGAAGATATGGGATTGTCTCCTTGGTAAATCTAAACTGCCCAGTAAGATTAACATCTAAAACTTCATTCCATTCATCCTCATCAATATTGTGCAATTCTTTAATTTTTGGAAAAATTCCGGCATTATTTACAAGAATATCTATTTTTCCAAATCTCTCAATTGTTTTGCTTACTACATTTTTTACATTATCTTTGTTTCTGATATCCGCTACAATAGCCATTGAATTTGGAATTTCTGATGATGCTTTCTCTAATCTTTCTTGATTTTTTGCAGTTATTACCACTGTTGCCCCATTTTCTGATAAAATTTTTGCAGTAGCAAATCCTATCCCACGACTTCCGCCAGTAACTAATGCAACTTTTCCAGATAATCTCAATAGTTTTTTAATTAATAAATCGTAATTTATACCTCAATTAATTAATAATTAGGCATAAAATATTTTATAAAATCACACAAATTTTTATAAAATTTTTTATAAAATTTTAAATACTTAAAGTTAGTAGAGTTAATAATGTCAATAGATAAAATTTCTATCGACTAAAACTGCGTAACCCCGCAGAACGAAAAAGGTAATCAGACACTTAGCATCTGAGATAGGGAGGAAATCTCTCAGTGTTCTGCAGTAAAGGGGTTTACGCCTCTTTTAATTTTGTAAAATGTCTACAGATACAGATCCCATCATTTTTCCATTTGGATTAATGGTTAATGAAATTTCTTGCTTTTCAGAAACTAAAAAAGTTTTATTTCCAGTATATTTCCATGTAAAATATTCAGAGATTCCTGTTTGGTGTGATGTGCTTTCAAGCTTAAAGTCTTCAGAAAAATCAAAATTTTCTCCATTTAGTGTTATTGATAAAATTTCTGGACTACTCCCATTTGGAACAAATCTAAATGAATACTCACCTGCATCGATGAAAAATGAATCTGTATAAACCCCATTTGAGTATAGATTTGGATCTGCAAGGGTTACATGAAACACAATATTATTTTCTACATCGGGTTGATCTAATGAAAAATTTACTATAAAAATTGCAATTATAACAGCTATGAGAATTACAAAAATTTTTTTATTCACTAAAACAAATCCAAAATAACATTATT
>CAZBBN010000098.1:0-5477 GCA_964490195.1 uncultured Nitrosopumilaceae archaeon | reverse complement strand
CGGTACCACATATCATTGGTTTTCTTACACGCATATTGTATTTGAATATTTGATTATGTTTTGCTTTGAGTTGTGGTGTGTTCGCTTTCATCCCAACCCTAAAGGGTTTGGGTTTTCCCGCTCACATCTATAAATCACCAAGTAAGAACGATCAAGTAGATCTTGAAATTCTCATGTCCCAAATGCAAATCAAAGATAGAGATACAAAAAACATTTAACAAAAAAATGCATGTTTCTTGTGGAAAATGTGGCATCGAAGATCTGTTAGAATTTTCAAAAAACACTGATGAAGTATTTCTAGAATTTCTCTCACGATTTGATCAAGGTTTAGTTACTAGTGTCGGACTATCAGAAGGACTAAGGGATAAGGGAATCATCAGAGACGAAAATGAAATCAAAGAGATGATAGGCAAGGACATACCAGATAAAATTACAGAAGAGATTCTATTTTCAAAGAAAGACTATATTTCACAATACAGAGTTTTGAAGAATCCTGAGCCTGTAATGGGCTGTAAAATTGAAGAGATAGGATTAGATGAATCAATCACTGAACATCTCAAAGAACTAAAAATTGAGCAATTTTACAAATTTCAAGAAGAAGTAATTCAAGAGATCACATTTGGAGAAAATGTCATAATTGAGGCACCAACTGCATCTGGGAAAACAGAAGCATTTTTGATTCCAGTAATTCAAAGAATCAAGAAAGAAGCAAATGAGGGGAATGTCTTTGCAATTTTTGTTTATCCAACAAAAGCTTTGGCACGAGATCAATTCCCAAAAATTCAAAAATTTGCTCAAAAGATTGGAGTGGATGTCAAAGTTTTTGATGGAGATACAAAAGTTCCAGAAAGAAGAGACATAATTGATGAACCTCCCCAAATTTTAGTTACAAATTTTGATGTGCTACATTACCATATGTGGCACCAAACAAAATTTTCATCATTATTGTCTTCTACTGGAATTCTTATAGTGGATGAAGCACACGTATATTCGGGAATTTTTGGATCAAATGTCCATTATATCATAAAAAGACTCAAAAGAATTTGTAACAATAAACTACAATTTGTTGCAGCGTCTGCTACGTTAGATGATGCAAAAAAATTCTGTGAACAATTGTTTGGAGAAAAAATGCAAATCATCCACGGTTCTGGAAAAAAAGGGCAAACATATTTTGTAATGCTATTTCCATCACTTAGAACTCAAAGAAAGCTCATGGTAGAACTGACAAAGAAACTAACAGAAAAAAATCACAAGACAATGGTGTTTAACAATTCACATCTAAACTCAGAGCTTTTAGCAATACAAGCAAAGAAGCAAAAAGTCAACATCAAAGTGCACAGAGCAGGACTAATGGCAAACTATAGAACTGCAGTAGAGAGAGAATTCAAAGAGGATAAGATACAAGCAATTTCTTGTACTCCCACACTTGAATTAGGCATAGATGTAGGGAATGTCGATTGCGTCATATCATCTACTATTCCGGTGAATAGGTTAATCCAAAGAATCGGAAGGGCTGCAAGAAAAGGGCAAAGAGGATATGCATTTTTGGCATTGGGAAATGATCCGATATCTCAGTACTACAAGAATCATCCTAATGATTATTTTGAAGATATTGAAAAAACATACATCGATCCAAAGAACCCATTTGTAGAAGAATTTCAAGTATTGGCAATGGCATGTGATAAGCCAATATCTAAACACGAATTAAAAGAACATGAAGAAGTTATTGAGCACCACATAATCAAAGAAAATCTGAAAATATTTAACAACAGAATTGTTCCCAACTTTGATAAAATAAAATCGATGTTAAGTGAATACAGCATCAGAGGAATAGGCAAATCCATCGATATCTTCCTATCAGATAGAAAGGTAGGAGACAGAGTACTACCAATTGCATTAGAAGAGTTGCACAAAGACGCAATCTATTTTTTGGCAGGCATTCGTTACAGAGTAAAAGAACTTGATTATCCTAAAAAAAATATTGCTAGACTGGAAAGAATTTCAAGAGACTATCCGTATTATACAAAATCACTTACAGAGGAATGGCCAACTATCGAAACCGTTTTTGAGAAGAGACTAGCAAATGGAGTTGAAGTTGCATTTTGTAAATTACATATTCAAAAGAAAGTTTATGGTTATGTCAACATAGAGTTAGGGCAAGAAATTACTCAAGGGGAAAAAGTGATACTAGATACGCCATTAGAGTATGATTTTGTAACCAAGGGAATTGTCTTTCATGCACCAAGACCTCTCAAAATTATAGAAAAAGCAGATGATGAAGATTATGCAGAAGCCAGCGGATATCATGCTACAGAACATGTTGTCATTGAAGGAAGCAATATGATAACAGGAGGAGTTTCTCAAGATTTGGGAGGCATATCCCTAGGCACTTCAGGCTTGATTTTTATCTATGATGGAGCTATTGGGGGAAGCGGTGCTAGCAAAGCACTCTATGACAGATTTGAAAAAGCCCTTGAGAGAAGCATGTATATCGTAAAAGAGTGTCCATGCAAAAATGAGTCTGGATGCCCACGATGTACATTCTCATACAGATGTGGAAACAATAACGAATTTCTTCACAAATATTCAGCATTAGAAATTCTTGAGAGAATCAACAAAGGAGAAAAGACAGAATTAATTGATCCCACTGAGGGAGATAGACCACTAGTATAACAAATCAAAATGGGATAAATAGACCAAAAAAATAGCAATAATATGGAAAAAGTAGCTCTTGTTACAGGAAGTTCTTCAGGTATTGGATTAGAAGCATCATTGGCACTTGCAAGAGACGGATACAAAACTTTTGCAAGTATGAGAGATACAAAAAAAATGGGTGAATTAGAGCAGGCTGCAAAAAAGGAAAATATTTCAATTGAAATTATAGAATTAGATGTCGACAAAGAAGAATCAATAGTTTCTGCAATAAAGAAAATAATTTCAGATTGCGGAAGAATAGATGTTCTAGTAAACAATGCAGGGTATGGGCAGTTTGGATGTACAGAAGATGTATCAGTTGATGATTTTAGAAAACAGTTTGAAACTAATTTCTTTAGCATTGTAAGAATAATTCAAGAAGTTGCCCCAATAATGAGAAAACAAAAGTCAGGAAATATCATAAACATTAGTTCAGTTGCAGGAAGAATGGGTTTGCCAGGATCTCCAGCATATATCAGTTCAAAGTTTGCACTTGAAGGATTAGGTGAATGTCTACGATATGAACTTGGGCAGTTTGGCATAAAGACCACTTTAATTGAACCAGGGGTAATCAAAACAAACTTTTTTGAATCAATGAAGATTCCAGATTCAAAGACAGATCCAAAATACAAAGAGCTCACTGATCACATTCTTTCAGGATTAAAGATGATGGTACAAATGGGAACACCACCATCTGAAGTTGCCAAAGTAATACTCAAAGCAATTCATGACGATGAGATGCTGCCAAGATACATTGTAGGAACTGATGCTGCCATGTTTATGGAAGCAAAAAAGATGAAAACAGACATAGAATTTGAAAAATACCTGAGTAAAGAGCTATTTCCAGGCTGAAATAGCACTTGGACGTTAAATTGATATACACATAGAATAGAGTTTTTGTCAAAGTCCGCAATTTTAAAGTGAAAATAATGAAATGGAAAACGCTACAACATAATGGAATCTTATTCCCACCAGAATATGAGGCTCAAGGAATCACAATTAAGATCAAAGGCGAAAAAGTACCACTAGATCTTAACCAAGAAGAAATGATATACCAATGGGCAAAAAAGAAAGACACACCATATGTTCAAGACAAAGTTTTTCAAAAAAACTTTACAGCAGATTTTGCTAAAACTCTAGATTCAAAATTTAAAAAAATATCATATGAAGACATTGATTTTTCAAATGCATACAAAGTAGTTGACAAAGAAAAAGATCTTAAAGAGATGATGACAAAAGAAGAGAAAAAATCACTTGCTACCAAAAGAAAAGAGCTGCGAGAAAAATTGAAAACAAAATTTGGAATTGCCATCATGGATGGAAAGGAAGTTGAAGTTGGAAACTATATGGCAGAACCACCCGGAATCTTCATTGGAAGAGGGGAACATCCACTGAGAGGGAGATGGAAGCCCAGAGTTACTACAAAAAATGTGACACTAAATCTTGGCAAAGAAGCCAAAGTACCTGAAGGTAAATGGGGCAAGATTATTCATGATAAGGAATCTATGTGGTTGGCAAGCTGGATGGATTTTCTTACACAAAAAAGAAAATACGTATGGCTTGCAGATACTGCAGGACTAAAACAAGACAGAGATAAAGAAAAGTATGAAAAAGCTGTAAAGCTTGCAAAAGAGATTGATAAAATTAAAGATAGAATTGTAAAAGACATGAAGAGTAAGGATCCAAAAATCAGCAGAATTGCAACGGCTTGTTATTTAATTTACAGAACTGCAATGAGAGTAGGAGACGAAAAAGATCCAGATGAGGCAGATACTGTAGGTGCCACAACCCTTAGAAAAGAACACATCAAAATATCTGGCAACACTATTGAGTTTGATTTTCTAGGTAAAGATAGTGTAAGATGGCAAGAGACAATAGCAGCAGAAGGACATGATAAACAATTTCAAGAAAATCTAAAGAAATTAGTTGAAAAGAAAAAACCAAAAGATGAGATTTTTGATGACATAACCTCAAGACATGTCAATGCATATTATTCCAGTATCGTAAAAGGTTTAACTGCCAAGGTATTCAGAACATACTTGGCAACAACAGTTGTCAAAAACTATCTTGTAGAGCATGACAATATGAAAGGAAAGACTGCCACTGAGAAACTATACCATGCAAAATTGGCAAACCTTGAGGCAGCTATGATGTGTAATCATAAAAGAACAATTCCAAAGACATTTGAGCAATCATTGGAAAAGAAACGAAATACTCTCAAAAAGATAGAAAATGAGGAATCTTGGAAGAAGACTGAAGAGACACTCAAAAAAGTTGAGTCATCTCAACCAAAGACAGATGTTCAAAAGAAGAGTAAAGGAAAACGAATCAAGACATTAAATGAACAAATCAAAAAACAAAAGAAAAAACACAAAGAAAGATTACAGAAATTAGAATTACAGATTGATTTGTCTGAAAAAACTAAAGATTACAATATCGGAACATCATTGAGAAACTACATCGATCCTCGGGTTTTCAAAGCATGGACTGATGAGGTAGGTGCAGAATGGGAGAAATTGTATACTTCTGCATTACAAAAGAAATTCCTCTGGGTCAAAAATGAAAATGTAAAGTGGAAGGATTTAAAGTGAAAACATACATCTGATAATTAATCCCATATATTTTAGAATCATTTAATTTCCCAAATTTTTAGGCATATAGTATGCCGGGGTAGCTCAGCCTGGTTAGAGTGCCAGTTCGCTTGGTAATCTCTAACGGTTCTCCAACTAAGGCAATACTCATAATCTGGAGGTCGCGAGTTCGAAACTCGCCCCCGGCACACA
>CAZBBN010000097.1:0-5504 GCA_964490195.1 uncultured Nitrosopumilaceae archaeon | reverse complement strand
GGAGTAATTCCTAAAAATACTAGTGACATTTACAGTGAAGATACAAGTAAGAAAATTCATTGTTTATCGAGAATATATGAATGAAATCAGTGTAGAAAAACTAAGAGATTTAGTTGATTCACATTGGAAAGAATTTGAAAAAGTTACGTTTTAAATGAAAACGTAGTAGATTTTGTTTCTTTACCATTGTCTACTTTGATTGTATAAGTACCAGAACTTTCCCATCCTTGTCCACCGGCAATTGCTAATGTAGAATAATTTCCATTATTTTTTAGAGATACTTGTTCTGTCCACACAACTTCGTTTTTTGGATTTTCAATTGATAAGTTTACAGTTCCAGAAGTATTAGAAGTGCCACTAATTGAAATTAAATCTTTTTTATTATAAGATGATAAATCAGATTGTATAGATAACGTTACAGGAATTGGAGTTTTTGGGGTATCCACTTTTGAAGTTACATTAAAAGTGTCACTAAATGATACAGCAACTACTACAAGTATTATCAAAGCAACACCTGCAATTCCCATTATCGTTTTTGATTTTTTTGAATTAGAAGTTCGTGGTTGAAATGTTTGCATTTTTTGAATAGATGTGGTTTCAGGGATTACAACATCAGGAATAATTTGTTTTTTTTCTACTGATGGGGTTTGAATTACTTTAGGCCTTTTTCCCAGATGTTTTTCTGCAAGTTTTTGAACATAATTTCTTTCATAATTACTAATTACTTCATTATTTTCACAAGCTCGATAAATTTGCTTTAGAATCCTGTCATCTCCAAAGTCTTTATCTAAAAGTGCCTTGACATCATCAAGCAAAAAATCATTCATGTGTATTTTCTCTTCAATTGATTATTTATGAATACCTTGTTTAAGATTTCGATAAATTTCTTCATGAAAATATAGAAATTTGAAATTTGAATATATTTTAGAATTTATTGTAAATAGATTTTTTGGGCTTGAATAATGACTGTTCTAATGTAATCCTTGGCAGTGGAATCAGATATGCCCATCTGTTTAGCCCTCAGATAAAGATCATTTTCTTTAGGATTAGTCAGATAGTACTTTAAAAGATAATTGAGTCTATGAGATCGTCTTTCATCACTTTTCATAATCTATCTTTTTCCCAATACTAAAAAGCCCAGTGGATAATGAAATAACCAACAATTCTATTGTATCATAAAATAAGAATAAAAACATATGATCTTTTTTAAACAATAGTAAAAAAACAAATGAAAATGAAACGAATTGAGGCAACTATTCAAGCAACCAAAATGGGTGCTGTAACTGACGCAATTAATGATCTAGTCGGAGGATTTACCATTCTAGAAGGAAATGGGAGAGGTTCCGGAGTTAGACAAACAGTCAGACAATCAAGAGGTACAGGTAGCATTGTTGAAGAATATAACAGAGTGGCAACTGTTAGCACGATTGTTGATGACTCAGAAGTCGAAAAGGTTTCTAATGCAATTGCAGACGCAGCTTTTACAGGAAAAGGTGGCGATGGAATTATAGTCGTATCCAATATCGAAAGCGTTCTAAATATCGCATCAAAAAAGAGGGGTTCAGAAGCCCTCTAATCATTTTCTTTTGTGAACTACCACCCAACAAGTGCAGGTGGCCTCTTCTTGTTTCATCAAATGCATTGCACTCTCCACAAACGTTACTTCGCGCAGCTCCTGCGGTAGGTATAGTCAGCCTTTGCCGACACGCTTAATCCCCTCCTTAGGATGTTAATTGATGCGTTGTGATCACTATTCAGTACAAGACCACACTTGTCGCATCTAGGAATTCTAATGGCTATTTGGTACTGCATTGCCACATCTTGAACAATCTATTGTAGTGTTTTTAGGATCAATTTTTACCAGTATCTTGCATTTGTACTCTAATTTCTGTATGAAGGAGCTCCAGATTGCATCCATCATACTCTGAGCCAATCTGTGGTTTCTTACCATATTTGTTAATTTTAAATTCTCAACAAACACAACGTCATTATTGCAGCATGCTGCGCATACAGCTTGTGCTGAAAGTCATCTCTTTTGTTTGCTATTATTTTTTGAATCCTTTGCATGCGCAGATTGCCTTTAGGCAGTTGTTTGATCCTTTTACTCTTCGTGATACTCTGCGTTGTATTCTTTTTAGTGGCTTTAGCATCTTTTGGAGGTTGTTTGGGATGTCAGCCTATTTAGTATCATGACACTGAGGGCATCAACGTTTGTAAGTGCGTGGCTGCGCTCCATTGGACAGTACTTGTCTGCTATTTCCTTGATGCCAATATCATCTAGCATTGGTTTGAGCAGTGCTATTCCGCCGAGATTCTTTGTAGTGCCCAGTTTGATGTCTTGTGGTCTCACATGTGCATCTGACATACTCCACTCACTAAAGCTTCGCAGGTTCTACGGTTACCATCATTTTTGACATTGCCGTTTGTGGGGTATCAGTGCTCCCCTTGCATACATCTCTTTCTGCATGCAACTGACTCATGTTTTGTGCTCTCAGCACTAGAGAACAATGCGATACTGGTCTTCCAATATTAAATGACGCATTGACATCTGCATGGTCGGCGTGTCCGCAGACACATTGAAATTTCTTTCCGTCTCGGTTTCCCAGAGACCCGCATTTACTACAAGTCTGGCTTGTGTATGCGGGTGCGACATAGGCAACCTCTATTCCCTGCTTTTTGGCCTTGTATTCTGTTAGTTTCTGAATCTGGTAGTACGACCAAGAGTTCAGGGAATATCTAAAATTTTTGGAATGTTTTTTGTTTTTTCTAATTCCTTTGAGATTTTCAAATTTTATACCTGATTTTTCTGATGATGCAATTTCTACAATTTTCTTTGAAATATGATGATTGATGTTTTTGATAATTCTAGATTCCTTGTTTTTTATTCCCTTTAGCAGAGAAAATTTGCCTTGTTTTTGCAGTCTCTTTCGTATCGCCTTGTATTTTGCATGTGTGTGAATTGCAGATCTTCCAAGCTTGTGAATTTTTCCAGTATGAGGTATGGCAACTACAGCTGCATGACCTGTCGTGTTGCAGTCAATTCCAATGAATTTGTCTGCCTTTTTGATTTCTGGTTCTTTAATTTGTACGGACAAATGGGCAAATGTTTTTCCAATTTCTATCTGCAGTATTTTTTCAAATTCTGGCAGGTACTGACAATCAATCTCAAGGGTCAAACAGGGTATTTTAGCCAATTTTGTTTTGTTATCGAATTTTATTGATTGTCCGGGAATTGTCAGATTGACATTAGACATTCTTTTGATTCCCCTTCTTCTGTATTTTCTCAATATTTGGTTTGCGATGGCTGATTTTAGCCCAATATGTGAAACGTCACTGCTTGTATTGCTTTTTGTCCTTGTTGCAAAATCTGCTATCTGTTTAGCTTGGTTAAGATGTACAGAAAAATTTCTATTGTGTTTGAGATTGTATGTTAGAATCATTTTTTCTGCTCCTCAATGTATTTTTTGACAACATCTAGTGTTACTGCACCAACTGATGAGATGAATTTTGATGGAGACCATAACGGTTTTTTAAACACTGAAAATTCCTGACTCAGACCAAATGAGGTGTATCCCTTTATTTTATTTACAATTTCTGTGACGTTATCTTTTGGGTTGATATCAAGCAACAAATGAAGATGGTCTGGCATTATCTCCATTTCTATGACTCTGTATCGGCATTGCTCTTGTTTTTCTAAAATTAATCGTTTAATCTTGTCTGCTGTTTTTCCAACTAATATTTTTCTTCTATATTTGGGACAAAAGATAACATGATACTTGCAAGAATATACAAGATGATTATGAGTCCGATATTTTGATTTATTCAACAAAGTTAATTGTTTACAGCATACTTGAAAGTTGTGGGAGATTCATCCCAACCCTAAAGGGTATGGGCTTTCTCTCCCTGAGCATGTAATGAACTACTGAGAGGTTAACTACTCCTCTCAGTGCGGTATCCCTTTGGGGGACATGTTTTTTGAAGGGATACATTGTATTGCAATTTAAGTATAAAAGCAAAAGAGTTTGAGACCTATTGTTGGCCTTCAATTCCCATTAAGGTCAGAGTAGAACGGATCTTTGGAATCTTTCTAATTTTCCAAGTAATGGTTTCACGTAATGCTTCGACTTGACCAGATTCAACTTTGGCAAGTATATCATATGCACCAAATGTACCATGTACTTCAACTACACCTTCAATGGATTTTAATTCCGAGATCACTGCTTCTTCAGAACCAAGCTCACAGTTTATGAGAACATAAGCTGTTGCCAATTATGATTCAACTCCAATTTTCATACATAAAATGCCATCATGAAATATATAAGAATAGTCTAAATTGCTTAAAAATTCAATACTAATTCGTATTAAATTATGAATAAACGTAAAGTAAAATACAACAATTTTATAAATTTCTAAGCTACAGAATATGCATCATTCATAATTTTTTCTAATTCATCAATATTTTTTGAGAGAGTGATTTTGGAACGTAATTTTGAACCTCCTTTCATTCCTTTGGTAAATCTCATTGCCTGGCTCTTAATGTTGGCAAATTTGATTTTGTATCGAACAGTTAGATGCAGATAATAAAAAAATGAATCCAGCCTGTCTTTGAAAGAGTATTCATGATAAGAATTTGTTTTGAGATAATCATTGATTTGTTCAAATAAAAATGGATTTCCCATAGCTCCGCGACCAATCATTACATAATCACAACCAGTTTCATCAATCATTTCTTTAGCATCTTCAGGTGTAGTGATATCGCCATTTCCAACAATAGGAATGCTAGAAATTTCTTTGAGTTCTTTGATCATTTTCCAATCTGCATTTCCAGAATAACCTTGACTTACAGTCCTAGGATGAAGAGTTATCATTTGAATCCCTTCATCTTCTGCAATTTCAGCAATATCTCTAAATAGAAATTGACTTGCATCCGTCACCCCAGAACGAATCTTTAGTGTTACAGGTTTTTTTACAGCATTGACAAGTGTATTAAAAATTTGTTGAGTTAGATTAATTTCTTGTAAAAGAGCACCGCCGGCCATTTGTTGAGTAATATGTGGTGCTGGACAACCCATGTTGTAATCAATAATATCAAAATAAGGCTCTACAATTTTTGCAGCTTTTTCTAATGTGGCAAGGTCAGATCCAAATAACTGAATTGATAAAGGATGCTCTTCTTCAGAATACTCAATAAACTCTTGTATTGTTTTCATGTTTTCTTTGAGTTGTTTTTCTTTTGCAATGATACTATGAATATTTGTAAATTCAGTGACAACTAATCCAGCACCCATTTGTTTACATTGTAATCGAAGTGCAGGATCACTTACTCCTGCCATGGGAGCTAAAAATGCTCTACTGGAAAATTTTGGAAGCATGAAATAACTTCACAGCTGAAATATATTTACCATATCAAAATTTTTATATTAAATTTTGGTGTTAATTATCCGGACATCCATCTGTGTCTCTATCGCCATCATAATCTTCAGGATCTAGGGGACATAGATCTT
>CAZBBN010000096.1:0-5638 GCA_964490195.1 uncultured Nitrosopumilaceae archaeon | reverse complement strand
AAGGCAATACTCATAATCTGGAGGTCGCGAGTTCGAAACTCGCCCCCGGCACACACAAATTAGTTTATTGCTTCCCCTCGACCTATTGTAAAGTCATTGAGTACTAGGCACGTTTCCAAACATAGAATCTATATTCACAACTACAAATCAAGGATGAAACAAATCAATGATCAAATTACAAGAGAACTATCATCTGAGAATGGATCATTAATCAAAAGATATGACGATCTATGGCTAGGATCTATTTTGAGTTCAGTTAGAGGATTTCCATGGTTAAAACTCAAACTTTGTGATCAGGTTTTCCCAAGCTGTAACTATTACCAATAATAACTACAATATCAAATCTTATAGGATTTGTAAATATTTTATTAAAAATAAGCATCAAGGGTTTAAACTTCTAGTTGGTTCTTCAGTCAAGATTAGATTTCTTCAATTGTAATTTTTACTTGTTTGCCATTAAATTTTGTAATCTCTTTTGACTTGTCTATTGGAATGATAATTATGCGTCTTTCATTACCATTAACATCCGTTCCGGATTTTGCAATCTTTGACACAAACGTGATGCTCACAATCTTTGTTTATTTAGCTATTATATATAATAATGCACAATTATACATAATCTATATATGTATCATTATGTATAATTATACATTGAAACAATCTGATACTGTAAAATATAATCAAATGCTCGTAACATCCCAAAAATGTAACAGATGTGCAAAGAGTCACATAGTAACTGATTCTGATAGTGGGGAAGTAATCTGTGCAGCATGCGGATTAGTGATATCTGAAAGGATGGAATCCGGAGGACCCGAACATAGAAATTTTCTTGATAATGGACCAAGCAATGCAAGAACTGGGGATGGAACGTCTCTTAGAAGACATGATCGTGGACTTTCTACAATCATCAATCCATTAAACAAAGATTCTACGGGAAAACAACTTTCATCTTCCATGAAAAGTACAATAAATCGCCTAAGAATATGGGATGGCAGAACTCAAGTTCATAAAAGCACAGAGAAAAATTTCAGACAAGCATTTAATGATTTAAGTAGATTGCAAGATAAACTTGGATTATCTGAAGCAATTATAGAAAAAACAGCATATATTTATCGAAAAGCGATAGAGAAAAATCTTGTCAGGGGAAGATCAATTTCAGCATTATTAGCTGCATCTCTATATGCAGCATGTCGTGATGCCGAAACCACACGAACGTTGATTGATGTGTGTGAAGCAAGCAATGTTAAAAAAAAGGATTTGGCAAAATGCTATCGAGTACTTGTTCAAGAATTGAATCTGAAAATGCCAGTCATGAATGCAGAGCAATGTGTTTCACGCATTGGTAATAATTTAGGAGTTTCTGAGAAAACAAAAAGACATGCAATCAAAATCATAGATGAATACAGACAGAGTGGAGACAATGCAGGGAAAAGTCCAACAGGGATTGCAGCCACTTCAATATATTTAGCAAACGTCAAAATGAATGAAAAGTTTACACAAAAGGAAGTTGCAGATGCTGCAAATGTTACAGAGGTTACAATAAGAAACAGAAGTAATGACATCAAAAAAGTTTTGAATTTTACTTCAAAACAATTACTAAAACAGGAAGAGAATGATAAAAAATGATGAAGACTGTGGTTAAAGTTTTGAAAAAACTTCAAATTGGATCCTTGAAAAGCATGGTCAACAAACAGGATACTAAATCTCAATTGAAAATTGATGAAACAATAGACGAAGAATATGAAGTAGTCACTATTTCAAATGTTGGATTAACAACATTGGGAATGGGTGCAGTGATTCTCAAATCTTTAGATGGTAAAGAATTTCCAATATCTGCTTTTTCAGGAGAAGTTGCAGGACAAATTTCCAATGTTGTTGAATGAAAACATAGTTCCATTCTGACATCATACAACATGATAGAACAAATTTGTGAAGAATCCGAGTTATTACTAGTGAAAGTAAAGGTGTATGAAAGTGGAGATGCTCTAAGAGCAAATCTCTATTTTGTAGGTAAAAAAGACCTTGTGTTGAGAAATTATCGATCTTCAGACGCAATAGCATTGGCTACATATTACAACATTCCAATTTTAGTAAGAAAGTCACTTTTAAAGAAAAACCAGAATTAAAAAAATTGCTAGAAAACCATTTTTTATTTATTCAAGTGATGGAATCAGCAACCATCTCATAGAACTTCAGAAAAAAGATATGCATATGATGATTGTCTAAGATGACCAAGATCATTTAGTTGAATAATAACGGCGGAATATTTGATAAATGAAATTGTTTCCAAAAATTTTACTTTTTTCTAAATATTTTACTGATTTTCTTACTTTTTGTGTGAATAGAGCAATTGTGTTAAAACTGATATTAGTACAGCAATGTAAAGTAAAATTGTGACAAAAAAAGGTGTAATTGATGAAATTTTCAGCAAGGCACGATTTGGCAATGAAGCAGAAACTTACAAAATTTTCTACAGAGATTTTGAAAAAATCATAGAGACAACATTACCAGAATTCATCAAGGGGTCTGAGAACTTTGAAACTATTCCAATTAGCAGAATTGAGAAGATTACAAAAAACAATACGGTTTTATTTGAAAAAAATGCCAAAGAGGATGTTAAATACAAATCATACAAAATAAGTATGGATTATTGAATCTATTAATTCCAATTATTGTCTTTTCATTATGTATTTACTAACTTTCATTACTAGAATATAGGTAGTCCAATTTTTCTAATACTTGTTTTAGAACGTCTTTTTGCACGTTTGGACAATGGCTTTAGTAATTTTTGGTTTAATTCCTCTAAAACTTCACTTAGATCAAATCCAACTGAATTATGAATCAAAGGAGCATGTTGGCGTTCATAGTGACACGAGTTTTAGTGCATTTTCTGCTGTTCGTGCTCCCACATTCCCAGAGAAAAAATAGACTAATGAAGTGAAAGGATTAATGTATGTTGAAAAGAATCTACAAAATATTCATGAGTTTTGTAATGAATTGATTTCGGGCAAATATCAAATAGCATAATTTAGTTTTAGACTTTCTAATTCGTATGTATCATGGTCCATGCCTAAATCAGTTACCGCAATCGACTTTTTACTCATTGGTGCTTTATTCATGCCCTAATTCTATTTTATATTATCAAAACTGGAATCTTTGACTTATTTAATACATAATTTGAGACACTTCCAAAGTATTTTTCTTTTGAAATTCCTTTACTAGATGATCCGATCACTATGAGATCTATCTTGGTTTTTTTGGAACGTACAAAATTTACAATCTTTATTCCAGGAACTCCCTCTACTAATTTTTCCTCAAATTGAATATTGTTTTTTTGGGCTAGTTGCTTAGCTCTTTTCATAATGGATTTTCCTTCCTTTGTCATTTCACTTTTCACTCCAAAACCTCTAGGAACTCCACTCACAAGATACAATGGAATTACATGTAATCCAATAATACTTCTGCCAGTTTGTTTGGCTAATGTAATCGCATATTTCAATGCACGTGTTGAATTTTGTGATTCATCAAGAGGAACAAGAATTTTCATAGACTTTGCCATAATTCTAAATTATTTTTCAGGACTATATATGATTTATATGATTATCAAAAATGGATTCGAAAGTCTTTAAAAAAAACAAAGTAAAAAATTCCTATACTTTTACAGATTTTTTCTTTGGTTTACCTGATGGCTCTGTAATGGGAATGTATTAGGATACATATCTTATGACTAACTACTTAGCCATGAAAATTCATGTAAGATTCTGCAAGGCCAAGAAGCTTTTTGGCATCTTTAATCAGTTTCTTTTTCTTTATTTTGCTTTGTTCATTTTTGGCTTGAAAAAAAGTCACTTTTGCTCTCATACAGGCCTTGTAGCACATCCAAAAGTAAACAAGCAGTTCTAACTCAGGATCTTGACTCTTTACAAGATATTGAGTAAGAAAGTATTTTCTAAGATCAGGTCTTCTATGAAAATCCAAATCCATTGCAAAATGTGCTACATCTTCTGCAACATCTGCTGATCTCAACTCTTCATTGAATTCAATTCTATCATAAAGATAAAATTTTGAATTATTTATCACAAAGATATTTCGTAGATACAAATCTCCATGAATGTCACGAATTTTGTTTCGTTTGATTCGTTTCAAAAATAGAGGCTTGTTGTCCTGAATAAATTTAATTAGTCTTTTCTCAAATTTTGGATTAATTTTGGTTAATGTTTCTATCGTTCTAAAATTCTCGTCTATTTTTTTAAAAAGAAATGATGGCTTTCCAAATTTTTTTATTTTTAGGTTGGTTGGTGTTTTTTTATGAAATTTTACAAGTATTGAAACAAGTTTGTCAATTGTTTTTTTGTTAATTTTATTTTGTTTAAGCAAGTGATCCATTCTATATCTCTGAGGAATCTCACGCATCTTCACTGCATATTCTAACGGTTTTCCTTTTTCTCTAAGCTCTGCAAAACGAATTGAGTCCTTGTAGTTTACTATCTTTACAACTCCCTTGTACATTTCTTTGCATAGTAATTTGTTTAGTTGGACTTCTCTTTGGCAGTATTTTTTTCGTAAACTTAGATTGGAAAAATCAAGTACGTTACCAAACTTTAACTCTTTTTTTAATTTGTAGGCATACTTTCCAGTAAGTAAAATCCATGAAATATGAGTCTCTTCAAGATTAATTTGTGAGACCTTATGTGGATAAACTGTTTTGTCTTTTTTTAGAATTGAAATGAGGGATGATTGAGTTTTAATCAAATTATCCTCCAGTTATTTGTTTGAAAATTAGTTTAGCGTTATATTCTGAATCGTGTGAAGTATCAACAGCAATGTGTTTGCATTTCACAGGCTCGTAGATTTTTTTCATTTTCTGGAGATAATTGCTACTGCAAACGTACCTGCGATCAATGCTCCTGAAACAGAAGCCTCCATGCCTGCTTTCATGTTTTTGTAATATTTTTCTCCTTTAACAAGATTATGTATCTGAATATTTCACATGATGTAAAAATTGAATACTATTTTAAAGTAAACATGTCACGATCCTAATTGCTTTTTAATAACATATGATAGTCTGAATTATGGTATACCTAGGTAACAAAAATACCGCAGAAGTACATAATCTGATGGATCAACAAACAAATTGTCAGATTGATGAAATCAAATCTGAAAATAAGAAGTATTTCAATCCAGATACTTTGGCTCAGGCACATTCAGAAGGATATGATAATTGTGCTTATTGTATAGGTCTATCTAAAAGATAGATCTGAGTTTATTTTTTTAGATGAACTAGAAATACTATTGTTGAATGAAGATAAATCCAATTTACATGTAAAAATTAATTGGATGAAATTTCCCACATAATATGTGGACACAATTTAATTTTTGTGACTAGATTCGAGAGACATACATCAAAATCAATAGAATTGGAATTATTTTGGCAGATATTTTTGCTGATTCTTGTTTCAGTTTTTAATAATTCTGAACCAAATCCCTATGAGAGAATTAATGAGAAAATCTCAACAGGTTTACAAAAATTAATGGGGTTAATCAAGCAGTATGATAAATTTTCCTTCAATATTTCAGTTCATAACGAACTCTACGGCGGATTGAGTTTTTTTTTATTATCGTAATCTAAACACTAAAA
>CAZBBN010000095.1:0-5648 GCA_964490195.1 uncultured Nitrosopumilaceae archaeon | reverse complement strand
AATGAATTAGAAGAAGATATAACAAAACTATCTCAATACAAATCTCAATTAGAATCTATGATTAATAATCACACTGCAACTATTTCTGAATTAAAATCTAGAATTTCAAAATTACGTAAAAGAAAATCAAAGATTAACAATGACATGGATGAGTTAGGATTAATTTTAGAAAAATCTAGCAAAGCTGCAACTCAATACGAATCAAAAATCAAAACAGTCAAAGGATTCATGCATGAAGATTACACTGTTGCAAAATTAAAAGAAGATGCTGACAAACTTGGAATAGAAGGTTTAGTGTATGAAATGATTTCATGGGACAAACAATACGAACGTTCTGTGATGGCTGTCAGCTCTGACTGGATTAAGGCAATTGTAGTAAAAGACTTTGCAACATTACTTGGAATTGCAGAAGTAGCTAGAAGTAAAAATCTTCCAAAACTGAAAATTATTCCACTTGATGCCATTCCACAATTCAAACTAAAATTACCTAAGGAACCAGGAGTTGTAGGAATTCTTGCAGATTATGTAAATTGCAATCCTGCATATTCTGCTCTTAAAACATTCTTGTTTGGTAATATCGTGCTCACCGAAACCCGCGAATCTGGTTATAATGCATCTCAATTGGGTTACAAAGCAGTAACTATGGATGGTGAATTCTTTGAAGCAAAAGGAGGGACTGTTGTAATAGACATCAACTCAAAGATTTCTAAACTCACAAAATTAATTTCGATGAGCAGTGATATTGATGGTTTATTCCAATCTATTGGCTTGATCAAAAAATATCTGCTAAAGAAAAAACATTCCTTGAAAAAATTAGATGATTCCATCCAATCTTATTCTGAAAGACTTTCTATCTCTGAAAACTCTCTTACTTCCACAAATGAGAATTTTGCCAATTTGAAATCAAGAATAACTTCCGCAATTAGCATGAAAGATCAATTAACAAAAAGAATATCTGATTTAACCTCAAGAAATAAAACCATTGAGGCTGAAATATCTACAACTGAATCTCATGCAGAATCACTACGTCAACGTATTGCAATTGTAGAGGAAAATTATGCTAGTGGAGAGCAAACTCGTATTGCAAATGAATTATCTAGAATTAATTTAAAGAAAGCGGAAATTGAAAAACTTTACACCACAATTATGAATGAATATCGTGATAAATCTTCTCAACAAACAACATTGCAAACTCAAGACAATAGAGAAAAATCACAATCTGATCGACTATCTAATGAAGAAAATTCTTTGAATTTGGAATACAAAGAACTAGAAGAAAAAATTCTTGACTTGGAAAAACAAAAAGAATCAAAGAGTGACATTCTTGTTAAATTAAGAGAAAAAGAGCAGGAACTCATATCTACATCTGGCTCATCAATTGAAAATCTAAAAGAATATGATGACAAACTCAAAATTCTATCTGAAAAGGATAGAGAAATTACAAAACAAATTAACTCATTGGAACGTCAAACTGATTCCTTGAATAGGGATTTACATGATTTAGTTGAAAATGAAGTCAAATTACAGCAAATTCTTTCTGTATTTGGCTTTGATAAAGACATGGAAACCTTTGATGTAGAATCAATTGTTCAGGGATTAACTGCAGAACTAAATACGCTTAATGCATTAAATGCTAAGGCCCCTGAAACCTATCTTGAAGTCTCTTATGGATATCGATCAATGTCGACAAGAAAGAATTCTCTTGAGGAGGAAAGAAATTCCATTGTCAAATTCATTGAAGATATAGAGAAAGATAAACGACAAACATTCTTAGATGCATTTGATAAAGTTGATAAAGAAATACGTTTAATTTTCAATAAAATGACTGAGGGCAATGCTTGGTTAGAATTACAAAATGAAGATGACATTTTTAATTCTGGAATTTCTTATCTAATTCAATTCCCTAACAAACCAAAAAGAGAATCAACATCAATTAGCGGTGGTGAGAAAACATTAGCTGCTATTGTGTTTGTACTTGCATTACAAAAACTAAAACCTTCTCCATTTTACCTATTTGATGAAGTAGATGCACATCTTGATGCTCCAAACTCTGAAAGACTAGCAAAAATTTTAGAAGAAAGATCACAAGAAAGTCAATTCATTATGGTTTCTCTAAAAGATTCTGTAATACAGAAAGCCAAATTGATCTATGGTGTTTTCCCAAAGAACGGGGTTTCAAATGTTGTTACTTACAAAGATAAACGAATGCCATCTGTACATACTTCCTAGTCTAGCTTTATGTGACATGCAGAATAATGACCATCAGTAATTTCTACTAGATCTGGCTCTTCAATACATTTTTCAATTACATAGGGACATCTTGTTCTGAATCTACATCCTTGGAAAACATTTTCATTTGTTTCCTCTTTGATTCTGATTTTCTTTTCTTTCTTTAGATTGTCCGGATCCGGTTCTGAAATTGCATCAATTAATGCTTGAGTGTAGGGGTGCTTTGGTTTCAGTAAAACTTGGTTGATTGGCCCCATTTCTACAATTTTCCCCATGTATAAAACAGCTATTCTTTGACCAAAATACCTGGCAGTTGCTAAATCATGGGTGATATAGATAAAAGAAATGTTGTATTTTTTCTGTAAATCATGCATTAATTCAAGCATCTCGGCTCTAATTGATACATCTAGCATAGAGACTGGCTCGTCTGCAATGATGATTTTTGGCTTTAATGCTAATGCTCGTGCCAGTACTACTCTTTGTCTTTGCCCTCCTGACAGCATATGGGGATATTTTTTTATAATTTCATCAGCTGGTTCTAGTTTTACTTCTTGCAAAACTTCGATCACTCTCTTTAATCTATTTTGTTTGTTTCCAACATTATGAATTTCAAGAGGCTCTGATATAATATCTCCAATTTTCATTCTAGGGTTAATCGAGTCATATGGATCTTGATGAATCATTTGACAATTCATTCTAATTTTTTCTAAATTCTTTTTTTGATTGTCTATTATATGTCCCTCAAAAAAGATTTTCCCTGAATCTGGCTGAATTGATCTAAGAATTAATTTTGCAATCGTTGATTTCCCAGAACCTGATTCTCCTGCTAACACTAATACTTCTCCCATTTCCAGTGAAAATGAAACGTCATCTGTAGCTCTGACTGTGGATGTTTTTCCGCCAAACATTCCCTTTTTAGTAAAATATTTCTTCAATCCTTCCACTTTTAATATTACAGTCATTGCTTATTGTTGAATACAGAAGTATATCAAGAAATATAATTTGTGCCCAAAATTTGGGATAACGCATTTATGGTAAAAAATTACTGGATTAATACTTGAGTAATACTTTACAAAAAAATCTTGATTACAAAAAATATGTTGTTGATGCTAGACTACAATACTTTAAGCCTCATGCAAGCAAGATTGAAAAAACATTTGCCGAAGAGATATCTTTTAGTTTGAACAGACGTTGTAAATTCATTTCTCCCAAATTCTTTTATGATAAAAAAGGTTCAGATTTGTTTGAAAAAATTTGTACCTTGCCTGAATACTACCCTACTAAAACCGAAATTGAGATTTTAAAGCAACTTCAAGACGAATTGCCTTCTTTTCTTGCCAAAACTTTTAGAGTTGTAGAACTAGGTAGCGGGGCATCTGTAAAGACACGGATAATTCTTGATATTTTTACAAAATTATATGGTCCTGTTGAATATTTCCCTATAGATATTTCTGAGATTCTTGCAGCAAGTTCTGAGACTCTCTTGAAAGATTATGAGAAATTGCATATCACTGGAATAATTGATACTTATGAAGGTGGTTTAGAATTTCTAAAAAATTACGATGAGAAAAAAAATTTAATTTTATTTTTAGGTTCCAGCTTTGGGAATTTCTCTCCAATGGATGGGCGTGAATTTTTACAAAAAATAAATTCTACAATGAAAACAGACGATCTATTTTTAATTGGACTTGATTTAGTCAAGGACAAGCAGATTTTGGAATCTGCCTATGATGATTCCCAAGGTGTAACTGCAGAATTTAATCTCAATATTCTATCTAGAATCAATGATGAACTTGATGCCGATTTTAATTTGAATAATTTTTCACATTATTCAATTTACAACGAAAGTGATCAAAGAATTGAGATGTATTTGAAATCTCTAGTAAATCAATCTGTAGTAATATCAAAATCGAATCTTTTATTGAATTTGAAAAAAGACGAATTAATTCACACTGAGTATTCTCACAAGTATAGATTATCTGAAATCCATAAACTTCTTGCTGATGTAGGATTTGAACTCAAACATACATGGTTGGATGATAAGAATCATTTTTCACTAACATTAGTATCAAAAATTTAAATATTTTCTGCGCATCTAAAACCAGCAAATAACCATCGTTCATCTAGTCTGAAAAAATTTCTATAGCTCCCTCTAATTGACATTTTCGGGGTTGCAAACGAGCCTCCTCTCAAAACTTTTTGATTTGTAAACCATTTGTCATTATATTCGTCAAACCCTGATTTGAATCCTGGATATCCTGTAAATTCAGATGAAGTCCATTCCCAAACATCACCAATCATCTGATGACATCCTGACGGACTAATTCCATTTGGAAATGCTCCAATTTCAAAACATTTCCAATAATACGATTCAAGTAAATTGCATTTATCATCTGTTGGTTCCTCATTTCCCCATGGATAGATTGTTTTATTCTGCTTTTCTTCATTCCAACAAGCAGCTTTTTCCCATTCAGCTTCTGTCGGGAGTCTTTTTCCTGCCCATTTACAATAGGCGTCTGCCTCATAATAGCTGACATGGCATACTGGCTCATTTGGATTAATTTTTCTAATTCCTAAAAAGTCTCTTACATTCCATTCATTATTGATTTTTTCCCAATACATAGGTGATTTCCATTCGTCTGCTTTTACCTTCTCCCATCCGTCTGATAACCAGTATTTGTAAGTCTCATATCCTCCATCTTCAATGAATTCTAAGTATTGTTGATTGGTAACTGGAAAAATATCTATCTTGTAATCATTTAGGTAAACTTTGTGTTCAGGGAGTTCAATGTCATAACAAAAGTTTTCTCCATTGTACCCCATTTTATATATGCCCCCTTTGATGTATGTTGATTTTTTATCCACCTCGTTTGATTTTGCTGCTTTGTTTTTTCTTACTGGCCTATATTGTTCGGCAAGAAGATGTTGCAAGTCATATACTAGTAGTTCTTGGTGCTGACATTCATGATGAAATCCAATTGTAATTATTTTGATTGCATTTTCATCTAACGGTTGAGATTCGATGAATCTTTCTACCCTTTGATTGATTGTGTTAAAATATTGAAAAATTTGATCAACTGTTGGTCTTGATATGACTCCTCTCAATCCTTTGTCATGCGGAACTCCAAATTGCTGATAATACGAATTTAGATATTCTGAAAACTCTTTTGAATAAAATTCATACTTTTTATCTAATTTACTCATAATTGCTTCATAAATCCAACTAACATGACCCATGTGCCATTTTGGAGGACTCATAAAAAATGCTGTTTGAACAACAAAATCATCTTTTTCTAAAGTTTTAACAAGTTCTAATGTTCTGCTTCGAGTTTCTCTAAATTGCTCCAATAAAATTCCTTTTTGATCTAATTCTTGTTTGGAGGCCATTATTGAGAAATTATTTTTTTTCTATTATTTAT
>CAZBBN010000094.1:0-5658 GCA_964490195.1 uncultured Nitrosopumilaceae archaeon | reverse complement strand
CGATTCAATGCATTGCAAGAATTTCAAGCAAACTGGATATTTCTGAGAAGACAAAACGTTATGCTGCCAAAGTTCTTCAAATTGCTCAAGAGCATGAGGAATCTGCAGGAAAAGACCCAATGGGGCTTGCTGCTGCAGCGTTGTACCTCTCATGTGTAAAAAATGGTGAAGATAGAACTCAAAGAGACATTGCAGAAGCCTCAAATGTGACAGAAGTGACCATTAGAAATAGATACAAAGGCCTCAGATTAGACCAAGATACGGAGATATAGTCAAGAAATAACGAAAAAGATATGACAGAAACCAAGCCAGTAATAGCAATAGTCAACGTAGTAGCATCTGCTACAATTGAGCAGAAGTTAGATCTTGTAGATATAACAAAAAAGTTTCCAGATGTAGAATATCATCCAGAGCAATTCCCAGGAGCGGTTTTCAGACTTAAAACACCACGAACTGCGACACTACTTTTTGGTTCAGGAAAAATGGTATGTACTGGTGCAAAATCAGAAGAGATGGCAATTAAAGCAGTAAACATTGTTGTTCAAAATTTAAGAAAGGGAAAAATCAAAATTAAAAATGAACCTATAGTTACAATTCAAAATATCGTCTCATCAATTAATCTGGGAGGCAAAGTAAACTTGGAACAAGCAGCTAGAACTCTTCCTAGAAGCATGTATGAACCAGAACAATTCCCAGGATTAATTCACAGAATGCTTGATCCAAAAACAGTGATTCTGATTTTTGCCTCAGGTAAGCTTGTATGTGTTGGTGCAAGAATTGAAAAAGATATTCATCGCTCTGTCAATCAGATTCACAGCTTGCTTGAAGAGAAAAATTTAATGGTTTACAATTAGTCAGTTAAAATACAAGTAAACAAAGAGATTGTAAATTTTATTGAAAATAATTTATTCAGATTTTTTAAAATATTCACAGTCAAACATTCCAGCTTTTCCCATGCACTGTTCATGATGATTATTGTAGCATGTATTGCAAGTAAGCATTATGCTAAAACCTTCTTTTTGTGAGTTTTTTCATGGATTAACACTTGAGAAAACGTGTCAGAATTTCCTTCCCAATGAAAATTACAAATTTTACATTGATATTTCATTTCAGTTTATCCTCTTTCTTTTTTTATATTTTTTGAACACATTTACATCATCTGAAACTTCGGGCTTTGCAGAACCAAATTTTAATTTTCCAATTATTTTTTTAAACATACTCTAACTAGTTTATCCTAGATATATACCGGCTTAATTTCTAAATTTTATTCCTAATTCCCCATAGATTTTCTTTAAATTCTATAAATTCAGATATATGTTACAAATTACAAATAATTAACCATATAGATTATTCAAAATACACAAAATTGAATTTTTTGTTCTTTAACATGGATACTCGAAAAGATCATCAGCGTCATCACATATTTCATCCAGAATGTGCAAATGATACAAAATAGATTTATTATTTTGAACGCAAGATACGCTGGATTTCATAATGAGTTATGAGCGTCATTTTTCTATAAAAGAATAACGTATGAATCATACCACACCAATGTGTTTGTATAATTACGGAAATAAAGTCAGCACTGCAGCATAACTTGCAAATCTATGATTCTTTGGTTTTACTAATTTTTGATGATATTTACTGATTGGCTTTCCAGTGGCACCATTAAGACCTAATGGACCCTTGACATATTTTTCATTATCAGCCCAACTTAGAACTTCATCTGAAGGTGCATAGTGATTTACAATTTTTTTATTCACAATGCTTTGAAGTATTTTACCGTATTTTTTTGAAGATGGCACGTCTTCAGTAATCGATGCACCAAAAAAGTAAACACCTTCAATCAGCCCCATATTTTGTTTCTTTTTTGAAAGATACTCCAATGTACTCAATATTACCTGAGAACCTAAAGAGTGACCCATCAACCTAATTTTTGTATTTGGGCTTGATTTCTTAAAATCTTGAATAAACAGACCGAGATTACGACCATTTTTCTTTGCAATTGTTTGCCCAACTGCAAGTGCATGTTTTGCATGTTTTATCAAATGAGCTCCTGTTGTGTTTGAATCATAACTAAATCCAATTACAGGATTAGCATACCCCAATTTACGCAAACAATTTTTTGCCAACAATACCTTGGCAATAGCTCCTGTGCTATCATTTCTCAATCCATGAATCATGATTGTGAGTTCTTTAGAATTGATCAATTTTTTAAAATCTTTTTTTGGATAAAAATAATACGAATTAGTTTTGAGGGTTTTTCCATTAGAAAGATCATAATACCCTCTCGTGGAAATTCGTGGGATTGGTCTCATTTCTCAAATGATCCTAACTGTTTTTTATGCTGTTCAATATCAGATTCTTCCACTTTGACAAACAAAGGAGTTACATCACCCAAAGCATGTCCAGCAGGCACACCAAACTCAGAAATGTCGCTCCAAGAAGAATCGTTGACGTTGCCATCTAGTCCCAATTGCATCCAAATTTTTTGTGCAGATTCTGGTAAAAATGGGAAAAGAGCAATTGAAATACTTCTTGCAGCATTCACTGAAAGATACACACAGTTTGTAGTTCCTGGTCTTTTTTTCCAAGGTTCTTTGTGCTGGAAATATGTGTTAAAAAAAGAAGAGAATTCCATTATTTTCTTCAAAGCCCTATCAAGATGATTCTGCTCCAAAAGAGAACCAAGTTCTGAAGCAAGATTCTTTATTTTTTCTTTGGCTTCAGAATCTTTTTCATCAAAGGATTCGATTTCTGGAACTTTTCCATCAAATGCTTTTTTGGTAAATCCCAATGCACGATTAACAAAGTTTCCAAGATTCCCAATTAATTCAGAATTGATTCGAGTTGTAAAGTCATCCCAATCGAAATTCAAATCATCTTGAGAATACGGATTAATTGATACGAGATAATATCTAAGATAATCTGCAGGATAGAATTCTAAAAAGTCTTTTAATCCAATATACCAATTTCTGCTTTTAGATATTTTCTTTCCCTGAAGAGTGAGATGACCTCGTGTAGGAATATAGTCCGGTAGTTTGTACTCACTGTTTATTCCCAATCGCATTGCAGGTAAGAAAAGATAATGGTGATACACAATATCTTTTCCAATAAAATGATAAATGTCTGCAGAATTCCAAAACTTCTTTCCATCGATTCCTTTATCATTTAGAAATTTTAATGCAGTTGAAATGTAAGCAAGGTGATTATCAAACCAACCATAGAATACTTTGTCCTTTACATCACCTAGTGGGACAGGAACTCCCCAAGTGATATCACGAGTAATATCCCAATCAATTAATCCAGATTTAATCCAGTTTTGGACATATTTTTTGACATCTTTTTGAAGATGTTCATTTTCATTTAACCATTTAGTTAACGAGTCACCAAAATTTTTAAGCTTGAAAAAATAATGCTTTGTTTTCTCTTTAGTTGGAACTTGACCACAAAGAGAACATTTAGGATCAGAAATCTCTTCTGGAACACGACCACAACTCTCACAAAGATCAGAGTATTGGTCCTCTGCTTTGCAATGAGGGCAGGTTCCTTTGACATATCTATCTGGTAGGAATTTTTTATCATTATTACAGTAGAACTGAATTATTTCTTGTTCATAGATATGACCTGCATCATTTAGTTTTTTGAAGACATACTGAACAAATGCAATGTTTTCAGGTGAGCTAGTCTTGTAAAAATAATCAAATTGAATGTTAAATGCTGAAAAATCCTCATAATCACGTTTATTCCAATGAGCAACATATTCTGCCGGAGTCTTGCCTTCTTTCTCAGACTGAATTAAGATAGGAGTTCCAAAATCATCAGATGCACAGACATAGTAAGCCTCCACTCCATTTAGTTTAAGGAATCGAGTTGTTACATCAGCGGGTAGGTATGTTGATGCAACATGTCCCAAATGGATTTCACCATTTGCATATGGCAATGCACTTGTAATGATGGCTTTGTTGTTCATCAGATACTTGTCAAGAACGGTATTGAGGTTAAGAAGTTTTACCAGCTGTTTGCATATTTTACTTGTTCAGGAGTAAGTTTATCGATTTTTACATTCATTGCAGTCAGTGCATCAACTGCTACTTGTTTATCAATTTCTTCAGGAACATTGATAATTTTATTTTCCATCTTTTTGTGATTTTTAAGAATATACAAAACAGACAATATTTGATTTGAAAACGATTGTGCCATTACCTCTGGAGGATGTCCTTCAGCTGCTACCAAGTTTGCAAGTCTGCCTTGCCCAATAAGATAAACTACTTTACCATTTTTTAGAGTGCATTCGTCAAGATTTGGTCTTACTTCTTTTACAGATTTTGATTGTTTTAACAAGAATTTACTATCAATTTCCACGTCAAAGTGACCAACATTTCCCATAATTGCACCATTTTTCATTTGCAGTATGTGTTCTTTTCTAATTACACTAGTCATTCCGGTACATGTGACAAACATATCACCAATCTTTGCTGCTTGAGCCATAGGCATTACTTCAAATCCATCCATGTGAGCTTCAAGTGCTTTTACAGGATCAATTTCAGTAACAATTACTTTAGAACCCATTCCTTGGAATCGTGATGCAACACCACGACCAACCCAACCATATCCAATTACAACTACACGTTTTGAAGCCATGAGCAAGTTCATTGCTCGAAGATATCCATCAATGGTGCTTTGTCCAGTTCCATATCTATTATCAAACATATGCTTTGTGTATGCTTCATTTACCAAAATTACAGGATAGCGAAGTTTACCCTGATTCTCTACTGCTCTAATTCTTGTAACACCGGCAGTAGTTTCTTCAGTAGCGCCCAGAATTTCCATATTGCTGAATCTTTTATCAAAATGTGCTTTGATATTCATGTCAGCCCCATCATCAGTTAGGATTGTAGGTTTATGCTCCAATACTTGATCAATACACCAATCATATTCTTTGACAGATTGACCATGCCATGCATAAACATGAATCCCCTGAGATGCTAAAAAGGAAGCAATATCATCTTGTGTAGTTAATGGATTTCCACCACAACATGCAACAGTTGCACCAAGTTCTTTTGCACCCATTAGTAAGACAGAAGTCTCTTTTGTAATATGTAAACAAAATCCAAGAGTTACACCCTTCAGGGGTTTTGATTTTTTAAATCTGTTAATAGTATTATCGAGAATTTGCATGTGTGATCGTGCCCATTCATAGGACAGTTTGCCCTCTTTGATCAATTTAGAACTAGAATTTACTTTACTCAATAATCAAATTCTTAAAGGGTACTATAAAATTCTATCATGTGAATCTAAGTGAACTACCACCCAACAAGTTGGGTCCCTCTTCTTGATTCATTGAATGTATTGCACTCTTCACAAGCGTTACTTCCTGTCGCCACTACAGTAGTTTTTGATTTAATTCCTTGTTTAGGATGTTAATCGATGCATCATAATCTCTGTCCAAAACAAGATTGCATTTGTCGCATCGGTGAATTCTAACTGCCAAATCCTGGGGTATTGCATTGCCACATCTTGAACAATCTATTGAAAGACATGTTCGCAAACATGGAAAGTAGTCGATTCATCCACCGTATAAGTACAGTGGTCTTCTCGCCGGCTGTGTAGAAACCATTCCTTTTTCACAATATTGTTGATCAAATTCCATAATCA
>CAZBBN010000093.1:3865-5673 GCA_964490195.1 uncultured Nitrosopumilaceae archaeon | reverse complement strand
ATCTTGGTGATGCAATGGTAGCAATTGGACCTGCGATGTCTACAATGAAGGGATTGAAGTCATCATTAGGAAGATTCATGCCAGAAGCAGATTCAGAATTGAATAGTATGACCCAGACACTGAATGGATTAATGATGGACTCTCTGGCAGGAGATTCATTTAGCATGGAATCTGATGTTTCAAGTGAAGAAACTGAAAAGATTTTACAAGAGGCATCTGCAGTAGCTGAGCAACAGATAGGAGACAAATTCCCATCTGTCCCATCCTCAACAGGACTTTCGTCTCAAAACTCTACATCAACATTTGAGTAGAGTGGAAAAGACGAATGTTTTATTATTTTTAATTTATTAAATTTCTTTTAGATATTGTAATAAAGAATCATCCTTGTATAGTTGTTCTTCAGGAAAACAGTTTAACATTTTTCCATTGCTAATTTTGTGTCAACATCACCAATCCAATGATTATTATGATAATTCCTCTCAAGATGACTTGTAGTTTATTGCCAGAGTTTTTCTTTAAATGTCCATTTTTTATTTAAAATGAAATTACTAAAAGCTCCGGTTAACACTCCAACACCTAATGCGGTTGTATATATCCAGTTATAATTGTCAACTAATGAAAATACAACACCAAGTTGGATTAATGCTCCAAATGAACTAAACATAATGAATTTTGAAAACTGTGATATTGTTTTTTTGAATGAAAAGTCTTTATCATCAAATGTCCACCATTTGTTTAAAACAAAGTTTGATGTCATTGATGTAATTATTCCTAAAATATTTGCGTATAGATACCAAATTTCTACAACTCCGCCAGAAAACATTAGTGAAACAAGATAGTTTATTGCAAATCCTGTTGCTCCAATTGTATAAAATCTACCTGCCTTAGAAAAAAACTTTACAGAATTTCTTTTTTCATTATTTCTTTCAGAGTTACCCAAACGATAGAGTTTCCAAACAGATTTGATGTAATCAATAACTATAGATGAATCTAATTTGCTTGAACCCAGTTTTCTATTTTGAAATGTATATGGTATTTCTTTAACACTTAGTCCTTTTTTTTTAACTAGAATTTCTAACAGTATTTTGTAACCTATCGCATCAAAATTTAATCCTTTCAATATTGTTTTTCTAAATGCAAAAAATCCGGACATAGGATCATTTGTTTTAACACCCAGACCCTTCTTTGCGATTAGTGTTGCAATTTTACTTAAAAATTTACGTTTGTTATTCCATCCATTTATCTGACCACCAGTAATGTATCTGGATGCTATTACCATATCACATTGATACTGTTTTAGTGTTTCAATCATTTTTGGAATGATTTGTGGTGGATGAGAAAGATCACTATCCATTACAACTATAGTTTCACCAGTTGCGCGTTGTATTCCGCTAAGTATGGCTGAACTTAATCCATTTTTAGCTGTTCTATGGATGATATCCACCGTATATCCGGCAATTTTTTTAACACTTTTTAAATAATCTTCAACAATTTTGCCTGTTCCATCTGGTGAATTATCATCAACTACTATTGCCTGAGTAAAAATATTTTTTGGAATGATATCCCCAATAGATTTTAACACATTTAGAATATTTTGTGATTCATTATAGGTAGGAATAATTATTGAGATTTGAGGTTTTCTTTCATTCCATGTTTCCAGGGTCATTTGATTAGAGAGAAAAATTAGTAGTTATTAATTTTTAATTAAAAATAATAGATTTCAGGCAGTAAATTTTTGATATTAAGAAGAATTTTTTAGTCATTGAAAATATCAATTTTAAACAAGTTAAATTTTGTAATCATTTCAA
>CAZBBN010000093.1:0-3765 GCA_964490195.1 uncultured Nitrosopumilaceae archaeon | reverse complement strand
TTTTAGTCATTGAAAATATCAATTTTAAACAAGTTAAATTTTGTAATCATTTCAAAGATCTCCATGAATGGAATTATTAAAAAATGGAAAATTAAATTCTAGAAGAGATTTATCAGGAGATACCAAGTCTCCCCATTGACTCGAACTAGAAATTGAAGATAAACTTTATTTTTTTATATCATATGGTCATGAATGATGGGTTTGTTTATCTGTATCAAAAACTGAAATATAAAATCCACAGATATTTGAACGTCCTAATAGCCTATGTTGCACCAGCATATACAAGTCAGACTTGTAGTAGATGCGGGTTTGGAAAACCGTCAAGGAAAAAAGTTTCAATGTGTCTGCGGACACGCCGACTATGCCAATGCGTCATTTAATATTGGAAAATCAGTATCGCATTGTTCTCTAGTGCTGAGAGCATAAAACATGAGTCAGTTGCACAAAGAAAGTGATTTGTGCAAGGGGAGCACTGATATCCCACAAATGGCAATGTCAGAAATGATGGTAACCGTGGAACCCACAAAGCTTTAGCGAGTGGAGTATGTCAGAATTGATGGTTCAGACGATATATCTTAGATGTCCAAATCTACTTTTTATTTTTCTTAATTTTTCTATAGCCATGGCTAAAGTTTTTGTCATATAATTTTGAATACTCATAGGTTTCTGGATCAATAACATCACTAATTATTACAATTGCAGTTCTAGTAATTTTTTCATCTTTAACTTTTTTTACAATACCTCCAAGCGTTCCCTTGATAATCTTTTGATCTTTCCAGCTTGCTTTGTATACTACAGCAACTGGTGTTGTTTTTTTGTAACCGCCTTCAATTGCTTCTTTAACCAGTTTAGAAAGTAAATGAATACTAAGATAAAAGATCAGAGTAGACTTGTGTTTTGAAAGCTCAGAAATTCTTTCTCGTTTAGGTACTTTAGTTCTAGATTCGGCTCTAGTGACTATAATTGTCTGAGTAACTCCGGGAAGTGTTAGTTGAGTTCCAAGGGCAGCAGCTGAGGCTAAAAATGCAGTAACACCAGGTACAATTATAGACTTTATTCCTTTTTTCTCTAGATTGTCAATTTGTTCTTTGATGGCACCATAAATTGAAGGATCACCATCATGTAGTCTAACGACAAGTTTGCCTTTTTTCGCATTTTTATATAATAAATCAAAAATTTCTTCTCTAACTAATTTTGCAGCATCAAATAGTTTTCCTTTTTTGCAAAGTTTTAGAATTGGTGGAGGAATTAACGAGCCAGAATAAACAACAATATCTGCTTTTTGAATTAATTTTTTGGCTTTAACTGTAATTAGTTCAGGATCTCCAGGACCACATCCCACAAAGAACACATCAGACACGTTTTACCACCAATATTGAGAAATATTTCGTGGTTAATGTATCATCATTTACTTCACCCAAAGTCATTTTTCTGATAATTTCATTTTCCGTTCCAAGATCTTGTCCTATTGCAAATATTGAGTCATCTGGGAATCCAGATTCTTTTAGAACTTGAATCACTTGATCAAAATATCTTCCATCCTTTAGAAATATCATGGATTCAGAATTCTTTGCGATCTCTTTTACACTAGATAGGTCATAACATGATGGAATAATTGCAACTTTTTCTGCTCCTTCTGCAATGCTCACACCAACCTTTGACGCAAATGTGAACATGGAAACAATTCCTGGAATCACACTAATCTCCATATCAGGATAATTTTCTTTAAGATCTTTGTGCATGTAAATCCAAGTGCTATACAAAAATGGATCGCCAATTGTAAGATAGACAACATTTTTTCCTGACAAAACAGTTTCTGCCATTATTTTGGCATTTTTTTTCCATGTTTGCTCAAGAACATCTTTGTCTTTAGTCATTGGAAAGATTAGCTTGACAATTTTTTGATTTTTTGATTTATCAATTAATGATGAGACAACTGATAACGCAATGCTTGGTCTGTCTTCCCTAGAAGCTGGACACATGATAATATCTGCACTATGAATAGCATTTACAGCTTTGACTGTAAGTAATTCTGGATCTCCAGGACCCACTCCAATTCCAATTAATCCAGGCATGATAAATACGACTTTGTTCCCAATTAAAAATCTAGATTAAACTTTAGTAGCAGAAATTATAGTTACAGGATTTCTTGCAAGCATCATAGTTCCAGTACTAGTTTTTCTACTCTTAGATATGGTTACCTGAGTAATGTCTATAGACTTAAACTGCAATTTATCTAAAATTTGTAAAACAGAACATAGTGTTTCAATTAAGATTATTCCAATTACGATTCTACCACCAGATTTTAGTTTATTCTCAGATAGTTCAACTATGTCTTTTGTATCACCACCAGTTCCTCCAATGAATATTACATCAGCATCTTCAAGATCATGAATCTTTTCTTTAGCATCTCCAAAAATTATTGTGATATTTGAAAGTCCAAATTTTTTCATATTTTTTTTTGTTAATTCTATTGCGTTCTCATCATGATCTATTGCTAACACTTTACCTGATGATTCAATTTGCAATCCAGCTTCTATAGAAATTGAGCCACTGCCACAACCAATATCATAAACAGTTTGGCCTGGTTTTAATCGAGCTTTGCTAATTTGAATAGTTCTTACTTCTTCTTTTGTGATTGGAACATTTTCTGTTCTCTCAAAATATTCATCAGGAATTCCAGGCGTTTTATAATCCCACATATGCAATCATGATTTGCTTTTAGATATTAATTCCACTAGAAACACTTCCTGCGTGAACTAGTGTATAAGTCACAATCCAAGTAAACAAGTACAAAAAGACATAGCTTCCAATAGCTTGTGTAACAATTTTCTTTCTATCTGAAGATGGTAGTTGCATCTTCATCCCCTTTGCAACTATGATTGTTCCAAAAAATACGATTATCATAAACGCAATTGATGCCCATCTTCTGTCTTCACCCTCAATGTCTTCAAAGATAAAAGTCGCAACAGTACCAGCTATTACTGCCAATACAACACGCATCCAAAATAATTTATTTAATTTTCTATCTTTCTCACTTTTCTCAGCAACACTTACTGGGGGGTCAGTTAACGGAGTTTCAGGAATAGGCTCAGATTTTTCTGTTTCAGGAATATCAACTGGATTCTCTTTTACAGATTCATTTTTTGAATCATCAGGTCCAGAAGTGGGCTCAGATTTTTTCTTTTTGAATTTTGCCAAAGTAAATTTCTAGCGTAACTCAGGCAAACCATGTTTAATATCTTTGGTCAAAGCATTAGCGTATTAGAGCAAGGGTATAATTTTAGATATAAAATATCATATTCATGACATTATCAGGTATAGAACTACGATATTTGGTAAATCAAATTTCAGAGCAAGTTCAGGACTACTATATCAGTAACATTTATGGTATTACAAAAGACAGCATTCTCTTCAAGCTTCATCATACTGAAAAAAGTGATCTATTCATGATGATTTCAACATCAGGGGTTTGGCTGACTAGGGTAAAAATTGATCAAATAGAACCTAACAGATTGCTCAAAAGATTACGAAGTGATCTACTTCGATTAAAATTAAAAAAAATAGAACAAATTGGTGCAGAAAGAATTGCATATTTTACATTTGAAGGATTTGGAAAAGAGTTTGTCTTAGTGGGGGAATTTTTTGGAGATGGAAATATTCTACTCTGTAATAATGACATGAAGATTCTTGCATTACAGCATTCAATCGAAGTCAGACATAGAAAGCTCAGTGTAGGATTAGGATATGTCCAGCCACCATCAA
>CAZBBN010000092.1:0-5688 GCA_964490195.1 uncultured Nitrosopumilaceae archaeon | reverse complement strand
TATTTTCAGAAATGAATCAAAATTGGAAATAATTATGCCCAACCCTCAGATAATTCAAAAAAAATCCTACAAGTTAATTGTAGGAGAAAATATTTTTTCAAATAATACATCTTTTAGTCTGTTTGCCAAATCTATAATTACACGTACTTGCTCCATTGTAATTTCTTTAAGACTTGCAATAGTATCATTCAGTTCTGATATCTCATCTTGTAATCTAAGCTTGTCATTTTTTAGAGTTGATATCTCTCCTTGAAGATTGGAATTTTCTTGTTTTAGTTTATCATTTTCTTCAGTTAATCGTTTTAATTTTTCTGATTCAGATTCCTCTGGGAATGGTGAGGGTACGGGTGCTGGTTCTGGCATACGAATTGGTTCTGGTTCTGGAGAAGGTTCTGGAATTTTTGGAGGTACTGGTTCTTGTTCTGCTTCAATTGCCAAGAATGAAATACTTGATAACAAAATAACCACAATTAAACCAAAAATCAGACTAGTTTTCATTTTTTCACAGAAAAACTAGAATAATTTTGTATATGAATATGATTACTAATTTCTAAGAATGAGAAAGAGAGTTATTTGTAGAAATCAGGCTCTTGATCTTTCTTTTGTTTAGGAAGATCTTCCATTACTGCTTGAACTACTTCGTTGTGGTTGTATGTTAGGTGTCTAAGAAACTTTGCTGATTCATCTGCTCTAGTTTTTTCATCAGCAAATAACATCTCAGGACTACTCAATTCTGCCATCATAGTATTACATTCTTGGCACGGATTAAAGTCAAGATACAGTTTCATTGATTTGTCTCATCCCCCTTAGTATTTAGACTATTTTATGGATTGAGGGTTAGAAGCATCCTTTTTTTGAGGCTTTACCTTATCGATTGAATCAATCAGATCTTCTTGAGTAATCTTGATGTCTTCAACATTTTGAGATTTTTCACTGACATACCTCTTCAAAGCAGTTATTGCTGCTCTGTTTGCTACGGCTGCAATTTCTGCACCACTGAAACCATCAGTTAATTCAACTAGTTTTGTAATGTTTACATCACTAGCAAGTGGTTTCTTTTTGGTATGAATCTCAAAGATATGTTGCCTTCCTTTTGTATCAGGATTAGGAACTTCAATGATTCTATCAAATCTGCCTGGTCTTAGAAGTGCTTCATCAACGATATCTAATCTATTTGTTGCACCGATAATCAATACGTTGTGTAATTCTTCGAGTCCATCAATTTCAGTTAAAATTTGTGAGACTACATTTTCTGTGACATGTGAACCTGAATCACCACTACCTCTTCTTGGTACAAGCGCATCAACCTCATCTAAGAAGATAATGCATGGTGCAGCTTGTCGTGCTTTTCTGAAAATTTCTCTTACTCCTTTTTCAGATTCGCCAACCCATTTTGAAAGTAGCTCGGGACCTTTAATACTGATAAAATTAGATTCGGTCATTTTTGCAAGTGCTTTTGCAATCAAAGTTTTACCAGTTCCTGGTGGACCATGTAGTAGTATTCCCTTTGGGGATTCTACATCAACATAATCAAATGCTTCTTTGTATTTCATAGGCCATTCAACTGCCTCTAAAAGTTCTTCTTTTAGTTTATCTAAACCTCCAACATCATCCCAACTAACATCTGGAATTTGGACTTGAACTTCTCTTAGTGCACTTGGTCTTACTTCTTTTAATGCATCTCTAAAGTCTTCATCTATAATTTGGATCTTTTGAAGAATCTCTGAAGAGATTTTTTCTTCATCAAGATCAATCTCAGGAAGAATTCTACGAAGAGATCTCATTGCCGCCTCTTTGGACAAGACCTCCAAATCAGCTCCTACAAATCCATGTGTAATCTTTGAGATTTGTTTAAGATCTACTTTTTCATCAATTGGCATTCCACGTGTGTGAATTGAGAGAATGTCGAATCTTCCCTCAGAATCAGGGATTCCAATTTCTATTTCTCTATCAAATCTACCTGGTCTTCTAAGTGCAGGATCAATTGAATCTGGTCTGTTAGTAGCTGCAATTACTACAACTTTTCCTCGAGACTTCATTCCATCCATTAATGTCAAGAGTTGTGAAACTATTCTCTTCTCAACTTCTCCTGATACCTCATCTCTCTTTGGAGCAATAGAATCAATCTCATCTATGAAAATAATGCTAGGTGAGTTTTCTTCAGCCTGTGCGAATATTTCTCTAATTTTTTCCTCACTTTCTCCATAATATTTTCCCATAATTTCTGGACCACTAAGTGAAATGAAATGAGCATTGGTCTCTCCAGCTACCGCTTTTGCAAGTAAGGTTTTACCAGTTCCTGGTGGACCATATAGCAAGACACCTTTTGGTGCCTCTACGCCTATTTTTTCAAATAACTCTGGATGTCTCATTGGTAATTCTACCATCTCACGAATTTTTAGTACCTCATACTTTAGGCCTCCAAGTTCATCGTATGTAATTCTTGGAACAGATGCATCAACTGCTTTAGTCATTGATCCAAGTTTGAATACGGTATCTTCAGTAACAAGTACTGGTTTTGATGGTTTAGTGCTAGTTACAATAAACTGAACTCGTCCACCCATCTGTGTATTCAATGATACTGAATCTCCAGTTGTAAAGACATGATTTAGATAATTGTAAATCATGTATTCTTGTAATCCTTCAGCTGAAATTTTTTCAGTTGGGGATAAAACAATCTGTTCTGCATTTTCAGCTTCGACTGATTTTAATGAAATTTTATCTCCTATTCCTGCACCAATATTTTGTCTTGTCATTCCATCTACTTTGATTATTCCTGCACCATATTCTTCAGGTGTGCCTGGCCAAAGTTTTACATGTGTCTTTTTGTTATATGTTAATTCTAATATTTGACCAGTATTCCATTTGTGATCCTCAATAATTTTAGGATCAACAATTGCCCTACCTTTTCCAACATGTTGTTGCGGAATTTCATCTACTTTTAAAACAATTTCACTCATATCATTACCTCAAAAATTTAGAGAGGTTTATTCAACCTCCACCGTTTTACTTTTTGGTTTTTCTTCTTCAATTAACTTGAAAACTATTTGTAAAACTCCATTTTTGTAAGAAGCTTTTGCAGAGTTTTCGTCAATTTTTTGTTGTACTGGAACTTTTACATGATATTTCTTTTGATCATGTTCTGCAGAAAGATCTACAATCTTGTTTTCAACAACAATTTTGACATCAGTCTTTTCAACTCCTGGCATCTCAGCTATAAGTTTTACTACTTTTTCTTTTTCATCGACAATTGTATCGACTACTGGTTCTCGTGTATCAGAAGTTGGGAGAAGGCCTGGTTTGACATTTCCGTACTCCTTTACAACAGGTTTTCCATCTGGACCAATGGTCATTGTATATCCATAATAATATGGACCAGAGGTAGAACCATTACCCTTGAATTCCTCGAAAATGTCATCTATGTTAAAAAAAGAGTTTGACATTCTCTTGAAGATTCTCTCAAATTCATTATCAAAGAACATTGTCATATTCACCTATTGTATGTAATATACATTACATTATATAAATATTATTAAAAATTCCTTAATTTCTTACATAATCCTATTATAATTGACACAATATAATATCATTAATGAGAGTTGCTAGTATGTCTATTCCTGAGGTCGTAAGAGAGATCATTACTAGGAATCGTTCAATTTATGATTGTATGAAAATGGATTTGATAAACTATACAGCATTGGCAGTAAAGATTCAACCAGAGATTGAAAAAATTCTGGGAAATTCTGTTAATCTCAATACAGTTGTAGTTGCAATTAAGCGGTATGCGGATTCATTTGAGATTAAAGAAGAGGTTAGAGATGAATCAGTTTTGAAAAATGCCAGATTGGTATTAACTGATGGTATTATGGACATTAAATTTTCAGTAAAAGAATCAGACGAGATGGATCCTGTGACTATTTTAGATAAATTTTCAAAAGTTACTAATAATTATGAGTTTTTTAGATTATCTGATTCTTTTAGATTCCTTACTGAAGATCTGGAGGATATTAGACAAATTTTCAATAATGTACCAATTAGAGAGGACATGTTCAATACAGGTCTTGCAAAGATAAGAATTTCAATACCAAATACACAAAACCAATCAGATGTAGTATCTTACGTTGCTGAAGTATTGCATGCAAATGGAGTTGAGCTCGTAAATGCATTTTTCAGTCAAGATAGCATTATAATCATTCTAAATGAAAAGGATGCATCAAGAGCTTATGAAATCTTACATTCAGATATCATGAAAGCCTGAAATTTTTTGTGAATAATTATATTGTTTTAGATATTGATCTCATAGGATATATTCAGTAATTTTGTGGGTACAGGTAAATGGCTCGAAATAAGAAAAAAGTAGTAATTTTAGGTGGTGGTTTTGCAGGCTTGGAATGCACCAGAAAATTAGAGGAATATTTTAAGAATGATTCAGAAATAGAGCTTGTTTTAGTAAGTGAAGATAATTTTTTGTTGTTTACTCCAATGTTGCCCCAGGTAGCATCTGGAATGATTGAAACTAGACACATTGTAATGCCAATTAGAACAATAATAAAAAAAACTATTTTTTATGAAGGTAGAGTCAAAAACATTGATCCATATGGAAAGATTGTAAATTTATGGGGAAGTAGAGACAAGAGAGGAATTTCAATTCATTATGATTTTCTAGTAGTTGCATTAGGTAGTGAAACCAACTTTTTTGGAATGAGTGATCTTGAAAAGAATGCATATCAAATGAAGACACTCAATGATGCAGTTCTTGTTAGGAATAGAATTATTGATATGCTTGAGCAAGCTGAAAATGAAACTAATCCAATTTTAAAGAAAAGTCTTCTAACCTTTATTATTGTAGGTGGTGGTTTTGCAGGAATAGAGACTGCTGGGGAGTTAATGGATCTTCTTTTGGATGTTAGAAAATATTATCCAAATATCAAAAGAGAAGATATTCGTGTAATTGTTTTAGAAGCATTGCCAAATATTTTACCTGGTTTTAGTGAAAGTCTTGCAAAGTTTGCACAAGAGAAATTAACTGCACGTGGAGTTGAGATCAAGGTTCAAACAGCTGTAACGAGTTTTAATGGAGATGAAGTTATGATTAAGAGGTTAGATGTTGACAAAGATGCAATTGATGATTCGATGATAAGTTCAATCCAATCAAAAACTGTAATTTGGACTGCAGGTGTTACACCAGTTAATACAATTAAAAGATCATTATTCAAAACAGATAAAGGAAAAATTATTGTAAATGATAATTTAGAAGTAGTTGATTTTCCAGGAGTTTTTGCAGTAGGAGATTGTGCATTATTTTTAGATCCTAATACTCAAAGACCTTTTGCACCTACTGCTCAAATTGCAGAATCACAAGCAAAGGTTGTTGCAAAAAATCTTTATTCTTTAATCAAAAATAAAGAAAAAATGAAATTTGTTTATGAATCCAAAGGTCAGATGGCAATTATTGGGAAAAGAACAGGAATTGCCACATTCTTAGGAATGAATATTCACGGTATTGTAGCATGGCTACTTTGGAGAAATGTTTACTTGTCAAAAATACCTACATGGGACAAGCGTTTTAGAGTGTTTCTTGATTGGGCAGCAGATATTTTCTTTGATAGAGATATTTCCAGATTAAAATTCATGAGACGTGAGCCTGAAAAAGAATACAAAGTGTTAGATGAAGTAGATGATGTTTGG
>CAZBBN010000091.1:0-5703 GCA_964490195.1 uncultured Nitrosopumilaceae archaeon | reverse complement strand
TTAATATCCCCATCATCACTTTAGTGGATACTCCTGGATACATGCCAGGTTCTAATCAAGAACACAATGGAATCATTAGACATGGCAGTAAGTTACTTTATGCATATTGTGAAGCTACTGTTCCAAGAATCACATTAGTTATTGGTAAAGCATATGGTGGTGCATACATTGCAATGGGAAGTAAAAATCTTAGAACTGATATTAATTATGCATGGCCAACTGCTAGATGTGCTGTTTTGGGTGGAGAAGCAGCTGTAAAAATCATGTATAGAAAAGATCTTTCTGAAGCAGATGATCCTGAAGCTCTTAAAAAACAATTAATTGATGAATTTGCTGAAAAATTTGAAAATCCATACGTTGCTGCATCTCATGGAACTATTGATAATGTAATAGATCCTGCTGAAACAAGACCCATGCTTATCAAAGCACTTGAAATGCTTGCTAACAAAAGAGAAAAACAGATACCACGAAAACATGGAAATATCAATTTGTGATTAAAAATGATTGAAAAAGTACTTATCGCAAACAGAGGAGAGATTGCTTTACGTGTTATTAGAACATGTAAGGCTCTTGGAATTAAAACTGTCGCTGTTTATTCTGATGAAGATTATAACTCAATGCATGTTAAACAAGCAACTGAATCATATCATATTGGCGAGGCAACTCCCTCAAAATCATATCTTAATCAAGAAAAAATCCTTGATGTAATGTTGTCTTCTGGAACAGATGCTGTACATCCAGGATATGGTTTTCTTTCTGAAAATGATGACTTTGCAAAATTATGTGAAAAAAATAAAATTATCTTTATTGGTCCAACTGCGGAATCCATGAATCTTTGTGGTGATAAAATGAAATGTAAAGCTGCAATGTTAAAAGCCGAAGTACCTACTGTTCCTGGAAGTCCTGGTTTAGTAAAAGATGCTGACGAAGCAGAAAAAATTGCAAATGATATAGGTTATCCTGTAATGTTAAAATCAGTTTATGGTGGTGGAGGTCGTGGAATTAGAATAGTTACTAATGATAAAGAATTACATGATGGCTATGAATCAGTTACTGGAGAATCAATTGCAGCTGTTGGAAAATCTGCAATATTGGTTGAAAAATTCCTTGAAAAAACACGACACATTGAATATCAATTTGCAAGAGATACGCATGGTAACACTGTTCATATTTTTGAAAGAGAATGCTCAATTCAAAGACGTAACCAAAAATTAATCGAACAAACTCCTTCACCTATTGTAGATGAAGAAACAAGAAAACGTGTGGGTGAATCAGTCTGTAAGGCTGCTGATGCAGTAGGTTATACTAACTTAGGCACTGCTGAATTTCTAAGGGCAGATAATGGCGAATTTTATTTTATTGAAATTAATGCTAGATTGCAGGTTGAACACCCAATAACAGAATTTGTATCTGGATTGGATTTAGTTAAATTACAATTAGATATTGCAAATGGTGAAGCAATTCCATTCAAACAAAATGATCTCAAAATGAATGGTTATGCAATTGAGTGTAGAATTAATGCAGAAGATACTTTCTTAGACTTTGCTCCTTCTACTGGACCAGTACCTGATGTAACTATTCCTGCAGGACCTGGAGTGAGATGTGATACTTATCTCTATCCTGGTTGTACGGTTTCCCCATTTTATGACTCGCTTATGGCAAAACTTGTAACATGGGGTCAAACATTTGAGGAATCTAGAACCAGAATGCTTTCAGCATTAAATGACTTTTACATTCAAGGAGTAGAGACTTCCATTCCTTTATACAAAACAATTCTGAATTCTGATGAATACAAAAATGGTGATCTCTCTACTGATTTCCTTAAACGTTATGGGATGATTGATAGATTAACTGAAGATCTTAAGAAAGAAAAATTAGAAAAAAGTGAAGCTGCTTTAGCTGCTGCAATAATTCATTCTGAATATTTTAAGAGTCGTGTAGAAAAGAACGTAGCAAATAACTCAAACTGGAAATATAAATTGGATTGATGATAAATGGATTATAAAATACCTGATATTGAAAAATCATTTGATGGAAAAATTGTAGAAAATCTTGGAAATAATGATTATATAATTAAAATAAATGACGATGAACATCAATTAAAAATTTTAACTATGAATTCAAAAGGAATTGAATTTATATTAGATCAAAAGTATCACAGAGCAAAATATCTTGAACAATCTACAAATGAAATGAATATTGTAATTGATAATGTTCCAATAATTATTAATCGACATACTCATTTTGATAAAGTTGTTTACAAAAATTCTGGTGGTGCAAGTTCAGGCTCTGCTCAATTAGCTTTGAAAAGTCAAATTCCTGGAAAAGTTGTATCGATTTCAATAGCAGAAGGTGATTCTGTAGAGAAAGGAGATGTTGTTTGTACTTTGGAATCAATGAAAATGCAAGTTTCTGTAAAAGCACACAAAGATGGAGTTGTAAAATCAATTAAAGTAAAAGAAACTGCAACAGTTGCTAAAGGCGACATTATTGCAGATATAGAATAAAAAAAATTTTCCCTATTTTAGGAAATTTTTAATTTCTTCATAGTTTGGTTCTTTTAATGGATCTTCTGAAACCCACTTGTAACCAATCTTTCCATCTTCCATAATTATGAACACAGAACGTTTTGCAGCATTGTAGCCTTTAATGTGGAGTAAATCAGGCATCAATATATCGTAGTCACGAATTGTTTCACTTGCATAATCTCCCAATAAAGGAAAATTGAAGTTATTTTTTTCTGCAAATGCTTTATTTGCAAATGGACCATCATTACTGATTACTATTACTTGTGCACCAAGATCTGCAATTTCTTGCCAAGAATCTCTCAAAGTACACAATTCGGCTTCACAAACTGGTGAACTGGCAGCAACTATGAATGATAATACAATTTTTTTGCCTTTAAATTCATCCAAAGTTCGCAATTTCAACTCTGTATCTGGAAGTTCAAAGTCAGGAGCTGTATCTCCAATATTCAATGTCATGATCGCATTTTATTAATGGTCTATAAAGTACTTTAGAAAAATAATATTTTTCAAAATTTGATCGGAAAAAAGGAAGCATACCTTTTTATACAAAAATTAGGGTCAAAAGCTAAATTGGTCGGGGAATTAGCGGGCAATTATAGTACCGTTGTATTGATGTTTGGCTTTGCTGTAGTAGCTATGGCTCCTGCATTAATAATTTCAAGAATGATTTCTCCAAGAAAACGAAGTAATCCTGTAAAGTTTTTGCCAATGGAATGTGGTCAAGTTCCAACAGGTGAGGGAAGAACTCATTTCATGATGCAGTATTATCCTTACATTCTCATGTTTGTTGTTTTTGATGTGATGGCAATTTTTTTGTATGCATGGGGCAGTGCTCTTTTAGAACTTCCTAAAAGTGCAACACTACCTATGATGGGATTTTTAGCTATTATGTTTGGTGCAATGGCATTTGCATTATATCAATCAGGGAGAAGGAGAATATGGTAGTTTTTTATATAAATTGTATTTACGAGGATAGGGGATAAGATTGCTTAAAGATTTAGTAACACCAGAAAACGCAAATGTCTTTATCGGAAAGTTAGGAGACATTTTAGAAAAAGCAATTGATAAACCGTTGGGCTATGCCATCAATTGGGGTAGAATTTGGTCTCTTTGGCCTGTACACATTGAAACAGCTTGTTGCAGTGTTGAATTTGGCGCAGCATCCAGTCCTAGATATGATGTTGAAAGATTTGGTATTATTGAAGCATTTGGTTCCCTTAGACAATGTGATCTAGTTGTTGTTCAGGGAACTATTACAAGAAAAATGGCACCACGTCTTAGATTAGTTTATGATCAAATGCCAGAACCAAAATATGTTATTGCTATGGGAGCTTGTGCAATTACTGGAGGATTGTATTTTGATTCATACAATGTACTTCCAGGAATTGATGGTGTCATTCCAGTTGATGTCTATGTTCCAGGGTGTCCGCCTAGACCTGAAACTCTAATTCAAGGAGCTATGTTATTGCAAGAGAAAATCAAGAGAATGAAGGCTAGGAAGTTTGTATAATGAGTTCTGCTTCTGAAAAACCTTCTGCAGATGTTAAGCCTGAAAAGAAAACTTCACCTCCACCTCCTACAAAAAAACCTGAAGAAAAACCCGTAGATTTACCTGCATTTGAAAAAGGAATTTCTGATAAAATTGTTGAAAAATTTGACGATAAAGTTGAAGTTGCATTTGTAAAACAAGATAGAGTTGGAATCAATGTTGGCAGAGAACATATTCATGATGTTGCTGAATTCATTCGTGATGGATTAAACTATGATCACGTGGAATCTGTTTCAGGTGTGGATTATCCTCAAGATAAAGAAATTGAGGTTGTTTATCATATAGGATCATACACTGATTCTTCATTAGCAAGTCAAATCCTTGTTTTATCTACTAGGGCACAAAGAGAAGAAAATCCAATTCCTGGAAATGATGCAACTAAACTTCCAACTCTTAGAGATATATTTTACAGTGTAGAATTTCATGAAAGAGAAGTTTTTGAAATGTTTGGAGTTTACTTTGAAGGACATCCTGATAATAGACGATTACTTTTGCCAGAAGATTGGGCCGATTTACCGCCACTTAGAAAGGACTTTGCAATAAAGGGAAGATAAAATGACTACTGAATTACCTCCAGGATTAGCACTCCAAAAAGTTGATGAGAGAATAATGACTCTCAATGTTGGACCACAACATCCAGGTTCTGGTCACATGAGAATTATTGTTCAAATTGATGGTGATTATATTGTAGCATGTGATCCTGATCCTGGATATGTTCATCGTGGTGAAGAAAAAATGGCTGAATATAGAAACTACATTACAAACATTCCTCACTTAGAAAGACCAGTAATTCATGATTCATGTAATATTCTTTATCCATATGTTTTGGGAGTTGAAGAAATTGTTGGAATTGAAGTCCCAGAACGTGCAAAATATGTTCGAGTTATTGCATCTGAACTAAATCGATGCATTTACACAATGTATTGGCTAGCAATTTATGGAATCTTTTTGGGACACTCTACAATGTTTATGTGGCCTGCAGGTGATCGTGAACTCTTAATTGATCTAATGGAAAAAATGACTGGTGCAAGAGTTACACATGCACATTTTGTTCCAGGTGGAGTAAGAAATGATTTACCTCCAAACTTTGAAGATGTTTGTTTACGTCAAGTAAATTATTTTGAAAAACGTATCAAAGAATATGCTGCAGTGTTTTACGATAACCCAATTCTGATTTCTAGAACTCGTGATACTGGTATTCTTTCCCGTCAAGATGCAATTAGACTTGGTACAACTGGTTCTGTACTTCGTGCAAGTGGTGTAGATTATGATCTTCGATTAAAGGAACCTTATGATGTTTATGATGAATTAGACGTTCACACTAATGTAATGAAGGAAGGAGATTCTTATGCAAGATCAAGAATTCCATGGCTTGATATGATGGAAAGTTGTAATATTATTAGACAAGCATTACAAAAAATGCCAAAGTCTGGATCTGTTAGAACCAAACTTAAACCAAATCCGAAGGGTAAAGGGCTTAACTCTGTGTACAAACGTGTTGAATCTGGAAGAGGCTCTTTAGGATGTTATATTGTATCTGATGGTAAACCTGAACCATACCGACTAAAGCTGAGTGTTGGCTCGTTTAGAAACTTGATTGCATTACCATATCTTCTCAAAGGTGAA
>CAZBBN010000090.1:0-5710 GCA_964490195.1 uncultured Nitrosopumilaceae archaeon | reverse complement strand
AAACTTCCAGTCAAATACTTCTCTGTAGAATTTTTGTGCTCTCTTAGGAACATCTGCTGGCATGTCAAAATGAGAAATTCTTGGCATAACTTTCCATCTCGCTAGATTATTTAAAACTGATCTCTTCATTTTGAAAAGTTTCAGTATTTTAAAATTAGATACCTATTGAAATGATTTGATGAAAGCTGCTTTTTTTGATGGAGAAAAAATGACTTTTGATCAAAACTATCCAGAACCAAATTCTGCTGAAGCATTAGTTAGAGTAAATCTGGCAGGAATTTGTGGGACTGACTTAGAGATTCTAGATGGATACATGAAGTATAATGGAATCTTGGGTCATGAATTTGTTGGAACTGTAGAAAAATCTGAAAATTCTGAACTAATTGGAAAAAGAGTTGTGGGTGAAATTAATGTTGGATGTGAGATTTGTGATTCTTGTAAAAATGGAATGTCTCGACATTGTCCTAACAGAACAGTTCTTGGAATCTTAAAAAGAAATGGTGCATTTGCAGAATTTGTCTCACTTCCTGAAAAAAATCTACACGTTTTACCCGATTCAATTAGTGATGAACAAGCTGTGTTTATCGAACCACTAGCAGCTGCATTTGAAATCAAAGAACAAGTAAAACTTGATTCTCAATGGAATGTTGCAGTGGTAGGTGATGGAAGACTGGCACAATTAATTGCACGAGTATTAAAATTATATTGTAATAATATCACATGCTTTGGCAGACACAAAAACAAACTACAAAGTTTGAATAAATTAGGAATAAAAACAAAGATTGGAATTGAATCTTATGATGAATTCACTTTTGATTTAGTGGTGGAGGCTACTGGAAGTAACTTTGGATTTTCTGACACTATGAAATTAACAAAATCGCGTGGAATTGTTATCTTAAAATCAACTATTGCATCAAGGGAAAATCTCGATTTGACTCCTGCAGTAGTCAATGAAATAACATTGATTGGCTCTCGTTGTGGATTGTTTAAACCAGCAATTGATGCATTAGCTACTGGAATGGTTACCGTTGATGATATGATCGATTCCACATTTCCTCTTGAGAAATTTCAAGAAGCAATTATTCATGCAAAAAAGCCTGATACGTTAAAGGTATTTCTAAAACCATAATTTGAATTATAATTTCATCATAAAATTGGTTCATTCTAAGGGAAAATTAATCTTACAGATAGTACATTTGCCTCTTTGACCTTGGTATTGTTCTTCAAAATATTCAATAATTTCAGCGTCACATACCCAACAGGTTATTTCTTCTTCATCTTGCTCTTTCACATTGATATATGCTGTTCATCACTTTTATTCATATTCCTAGTACCTGATAAGAATTTTAATCTAACAAGAATTATTGTGATTTGTAGAATTTTGAAAAATTGCTTGAGAGTATGAACAAATGAATGAATTAGTCAAAATTAAGAGAACTAATAAAATAAAAAAATTTATTTTGATACTTCAACATCTATAATTTTTTCAAACAAGTTATCGAATTTTTTCAACTCCTCTTTTGTAAATTCTCTTTCTTGTTTAATTGCAGTTTTTAACATGTCTACCGTATGAAATTCCTTTTGTTCCATTGCTCTCTTATTGTGCAAAAATATTTTTAGTATGAATCTCTTATTTTGTAATCTTTCATTTGGCTGATCATATAATTTCAAATTAAGATCGATCAATATCGTTCATTAAACAAATTTAAACTTGAAAATTAAATGCTCAAAATTTCTGAAAAGTTCGATCATAAAAAAGATTTCATAAAACCCATCTAATGTTTTTTCACAAGATCGAAAAAACAAGATCTTTGTAACTTGAATTTTAACTAGATAATTGTCTCCAAATGAATTGTCAGTTTGTTGGATTACATAACTAAGAAATAATCAATTATGCTGTGATTTGATACATTATCAAAAATTGTCATGTCAAAGTGACTAATCTATTAGTTTGCACTCGTAAAGTAATTTAGTAAGATTTCATTTGCAGAAGCAATTGGAACCATTTGATTCATTTCTTATTTGGATTGCAGAGTTTCTAGGAGAGCACCTCTATGAAGGAATATTCCTGGCAGCCTTACTTGAGACCATAGTTCCGCCTATTCCTACACTTGCAGTATTTCCTACTGCGGGATTCTTGGCATTCCAACAAGGTATACCACTTATTGGTCTCATCCCGATGATTTTACTTGGAGCAGGAGGTGCCACTCTTGGCACATCTGCGATATATCTAATTGCATTAAAACTTGGTCGTGTTGTTCTTATTCGCTATCTCCGGTATGTCAGAGTATCTGAAAAAAAATTAGAGCGAGTAGAGATTTGGTTTGAAAAGTATGGCGACAAGGCTGTATTTTTGGGAAGGATGGTTCCAGTTATGAGAGAAATGATTTCAGTTCCAGCAGGATTACTAAAAATGAGAATTCCAAAATTTGTTACTTACACATTTGCAGGATCATGTGTTTGGTCTACTGGAACAATTCTGTCGGGATATTACTTTGGTGAAGTAATTGGACTTGGCAATAGCACAATTGCATCATTGCCTTAAATACCGAAAACGTCCTATGTACACTGCCATTCTGTTGTTTGGCTAAATGTTTGACAGATATTCTTCAATAACTAGAGGAGTATTGAATAATATCTGTTTAAAAGTTGCCTAATGTCTTTTGTCTTTTTTCTTCCCAAATTAATTCCTGCATTCCAAGATGCATTCTCAAAGAATTTGCAGTTGCAGGACCAAATCCTTCATAGTGATTGTTTGTCATTACCATAGCAAGTGGAATGTCTTGAATATTTTGTAGTTTTTTTGCCCAGTTTTTGATCAGTTCTTTTTTATCTCTTAAAACTTTTCCAAATTCCGAATCGGGAATAGAACGATCTCCAATTAATCTAACATAAAGAAAATTTGCAGTAACCGGCATTGGATTAACAACTCCTGCAACATCATTCCATACAAGACAATGTTTGTTTTGTTTTAGATATGATAATGCATCATCTGAAAACCATGATTCATGCCTTCCTTCAATTGGATACAAAAAATCATCAGGTAAAATATCGAACAATTCTTCTAGTCTTGGTTTTGCCTCGTCAAATGATAATGATGGAGGCAATTGCAAAACAAGTGCTGAAACTTTTTCGTGAATTGGAACCAGAGATGACAAGAATGAAAAAACCTCGGAATTCACCCTTTTCAGCCTCTTTTCATGCGTAATTACTGATGGAAATTTGACTGTAAATCTGAAATACCTTGGAGTGTCCGCATTCCATCTCCTTACAATCTCTTGAGAAGGTATTCTGTAAAATGTAGAATTAATTTCAGTAATTTCAAAAATCTGTGAATAGTATCTGAGCCAATCTTGGTTCTTGAGATTTCTAGGATAGAATGTCCCAGACCATCCTTGATAACTCCATCCAGTACATCCTATTTTGATATTCACTGTATTGTTTGATTTGATTCTGTTTTTAAAAATTTGAAAGCTGACTATAGCGGATTAACCTTTACACAGCCCTGCTGTATGCATAGACCGGTAAACAATCACCAACATTCAGACAATAGGATATTGTGTCAGCTTTCTACACTACTATATACAGTTATTAAATAAAAAGTAGATCCCAAATCTCAAATACTGTTAATTAGATGCGATCACAAATTTTTTACTTAGATTGAACTTAAGAATAATTTCTACTTGATGTTTATATTAAAATTGTTAAATATACATGCTATGTTTCATTTAAGAAAGAAAAGAGAGTTTGTATTTATTCTCATTCCTCCAATTCCACCAAGTAAAATTCCTAAAGACTAGATTTTGACAAATTCATTATTTATCATCCATTGAATGCTTTTGAAATACTCTTCATCTGATATCAATCCCTGACTCCACCATCCTGCATCTTTTCTTAACCATGATGGTAATTGTTCTTCAGAATCTCCTTCAGATGTTGTTCCAAATGGAATTGTGATGATGTCCTTTTCTATAAGATATTGAAGGCCTGATGAATAATCCTCATCTGAAATTTGATTTAATGACCACCACTTTGCAGTTTCTCTAACCCATTCAGGAATTTTAGAAATCATTTCAACGAAATGTCTGCCATCTTCAGTTCTGCATTGACTTGGATATGATTCTATTACGGGATTTCCAGATTCAACACACTCCTCAAAACTATTGATTTCATTTATTGGTGCAATTCTGAGAATTTTGTCATCATTAGGATTTGGGAAACCTCTGCCGTCCTGATTGCTTGTAAGAATATACAATAATCCATCAGGCCCTGTTTGCACATCCCGTAGTCTGCCAAATTCATCTTGGAATAGTTTTTCGTGGGACAACACCAGATTATTTTCCAGATCAAATTCTATCATATGTAGATGACTCCCTCTGAGTGTTGCAACAAAATATTTTCCAGTCCAGTCAGGAATTTTGTCTCCATAGTAGAATTCCACACCTGATGGTGCCCATGTATCATCACCTGTATGCAGAATTGGATTTTGCAAACCCTCTGCTGTCTCATCACCAATTATGTCTGGCCATCCATAATTTGTGCCTGGAATTATCACATTGATTTCATCATGTGCTACTCCTCTCCATCCCGATGGCCCATGTTCTGTTGCAACCAGATTTCCAAATTCATCCCAGTCAATTCCTTGTGGATTTCTATGACCTATTGAATAAATTGGAGAATTCTTCCATGGATTATCTATAGGTATTGTTCCATCAGAATTAATTCTGAGGATCTTTCCGCCCAACGAATTCAGATCCTGTGCAAGTTTTGGGTTTCCAGCTTCTCCTGTTGTGATATATAATTTCCCGTCTGGTCCAAACTGAATTCTCCCACCATCATGAAATGGTCCTCCAGGAATTCCATCAAGTAATATTTTTTCTTCTGATAGTACTCCATCTACAAATTGAAATCTAACAAGTTTGTTTATTGTTGATAAATATTCATTGTATGTATAATAAAGATAAATGAAATGATTTTCTTCAAATTTTGGATCAACTGCGATTCCTAGCATTCCCCCCTCTACTCCTCCAACTCCAAGTGACAATAACGGTTCTTCTAACAATTCTCCATTTTGAATTATCCTGAGGTGTCCATTTCTTTCTGTAAATAATATAGTTCCATCAGGTAACCAATCAATACTCCATGGAATGGTGAGATTGTCAGCTACTGTTTCCACTTTGACCCCAAGATCTTGATACTCTTGAGCAAATGCTATAGGAATTGTGAACAAAAAAATTACAAGAATTATCTCTTTTAGAGGATCTTTCATGCTACTTTTACAATGAATGTAGATAATAATTAGACATTTCTTAGGAGTTTGGCTGACCTTGGTGTTGACCTTTCTCACAAGAATCACAAATCTCTTTGATTATTGATTCAACTTTATCTACATCATTTTCAAATTTAGCTTCTACTATGGCGTTTTCTTCTTCATATCTGTGACCAAATTCTCTTATTTTATTTGAACAGTTACATTTGTTACATTGACATTTCTTCACATTTCTTTGGATGCTGCAACGAATCTAAGTATTTGCTTTAAAATCTATAGTATGAATTGATCATCACCGAGCAAACGCGGTATACTGTACACCTATGAACTCTAGATGCTTCCATCGTTATTCACGTTATACTTTTTGCCTGTCAGTCTGCTTCGTCAGGTCTTTCTTTTTGTCTTTATGGAGTGTTGCTGGACCTCGTTATTGCATAGTTT
>CAZBBN010000089.1:0-5792 GCA_964490195.1 uncultured Nitrosopumilaceae archaeon | reverse complement strand
GGGGTATTTTTTGTGCCTGTTATTCTCTTAAAACCATCGTATCCAATTATGTTTCCCCTTTTTTGGTAGAAATGAATAATGAATCAACTGATATCTTTTGCAGATTTAATTTTCCAGATTTGTGTGCAGATTTGATTGCAGAGGATAGAATCTTTTGCCACACTCCTTTTTGCTGCCATGTTTGTAATTTATAATGTGCAGTAGATTTTGAGCCGTACCATACTAGGTACAGTAGATCAATCAGATATGTTTGGGTTACAATTTTGAGGCGAGAAAGCAAGGGGAGTATTGATATCCCATAAACGGCAATGTCAGAAATGATGGTAACCGTGGAACCTGCGATGCTTTAGCGAGTGGAGTATGTCAGAATATATTTATCGTGTTTTTATAATTAATCATATGGCTAAAAAGCGATCAGTTTTAGTCTTTTTTTTGTTACTTTTATCCATCTCAACATTTAGTGATATTTACGGTCATCCAATGTTTAATTCTGATGAGAAATTCGGTGCAGGGTACAGAATCCAGATATCTAAAACACCAGAATTTTCACAAATTGGCGAAGCATTTCAATTCAAAGTCAGAGTGACAGATTTGGAGAATAATGAGGTAAATGGATTTACTATGGGAATTAGAATATTTTATAACGATCAACAAATAGATACGCTATTTCCCAAATCTTTTGAAGGCGGTCATGGTGATTTTAACTATATTTGGAGAAATCAAGGAAACCATGTCGTAAAAATTGATTTGTATAATGTAGGAGAAAAAAAGGAAACAGTTACTTTTACATTCAATATTGGTACACAGAGTCCATACGGGTATGTTCTCCCAGTTGGGATCACAGTAGGCGTATTATGTGTTATAGGAATATCTGTATATGTATACTTGCCAAAAATTTTAAAAAAATCTAGACTCTAGATTCAATTTGGGCTCTACATATTCTAAATGCAAACAAGGCAGTCAACAACACCATTGAGAATAGTAAAATCCCAACTCCCAAGTGAATTGCAACAAGTACGGCATGTAGTTTAAGATCAATTACTATTGCACCAAGAATTATCTGTGTAACTACCAAAGTCGCAGCAAAAGTACTGGTAAATTTAATTTTTTTATCAGCATTTTTGTTAAGCCAGCTACCAATCGCTGTTGCAGTAACTAAGGTTCCAGTAGTTGCTGCAACTAGTCTATGAGTCCATTCAATTAGATAGTCCTCATTTGGAATTATTCCATTTGGACACAACGGCCATTCAGGACACGTGAGTCCTAATCCTGCAGATGAAACATATCCCCCAATAAACATCAGGGAATACAAAACTATCAAAGATGCTAATGCAAGATACTGAAGAGCCAATACTATTCTACGATGAAACTACCTTGCATGCCTTGCAATGCATGTCCAGGAACTGTACAAATGTAGTAATAAGTTCCAGGTGCACCTGCTACAAATGTAGATTCGCCGCTTTCACCAGGCTTTAATGGATTGGAAGCTGACTGTATACCAGAATCCCACAAAACTTTGTTAAAGTCTTCAGGATTTGATACTATGCCAAATGCATGAAATGATTTACCATTGTTTGTAGCCGTAAAAGTAACTTCATCGCCAGAGTTTACACGAAATTCTGGATTATGTCCATCTTCGCCAGGCAACGCATTAAACGCCAGAGTCCTAAAGTCAGATGACTCTATAAAATTAACACTAAAATCATGATGTACTCCAGTTGGGGCTGCTGCCTTACTAGAACCACCATCTTGTGCAGGACCAACAATGATTTGTCCTTCCATGCCTTGTTCTCTGTGACCAGGAACAGTACAAATGTAGTAATAAGTTCCCTCCTCGCCTGCGACAAATTCAGAAGTTCCACTTTGTCCGGGTTTTAATGGATTGGAAGCTGCTGCAATTTCTGTGCCTGAAATTATTCCAGTAATACCTTCATCACTTTTTGTAACACCAAATGCGTGAAATGACTTTCCTCCATTATCTACATTAAAAATAATTTCATCTCCAACATTCATATGGATTGTTGGATTATGTCCATCTTCGCCAGGCAACGCATTAAACGCCAGAGTCCTAAAGTCAGATGACTCTATAAATTCAAGATCTTGAGTAATTGTCGTTCCAGTGGCAGCTACTGGAGCTGCTTGTTCTTCTTCTCCTGCCATCATTGCAACAACTGGAGCAGGTGATGAAATCCAAAAATCCCACATTGAAAAGAATATTACTCCACCAACAATACAAATTCCCAACATAATTATCATCATTTTTCCAGTTCTAGCCGAAGTTGTCCTGTATATTTGGTTATTCTCGTGACTCATTTCATTTATCTCCTAATGTGATGGGTTCTTTGCCTCAAATGGGTAATAATACTTGCCACCCACACCGAATGGATCTTCGGTATTTGCAAGTTTTCCTTTTCCGGAACTGTAAATTATGTTTATCAAGAAAATTACCATGCTGGTACCAATAATCATGGCACCAACAGTTGCAATCTGGTTCATTACAATCCATTCCGGAATTGGAGGATAATCGAAAATTCTTCTTGGCATTCCATAGAGTCCAAGTACGTGTTGTGTGAAGAATACTAAAACTGTTCCTATAAAAGACATGACAAAGTGGACTTTGCCCATTGTTTCATTGTACATTCTACCAGTTACATATGGGAACATGTAGTAGAGGAAACCAATCGAGCCAAATGCAATAGTTCCCATTACAAAGAGATGAAAGTGACCAACGACCCAGTATGAGTCATGTGTTTGGAAATCCAATGGCATAGCAGCGTTTGCGACACCGCCTGCGCCTGCAGAGAAGAATAATGCAATACCTCCAACTGCCCACATCATTGGTGTTGCAAATTTGATTCTGCCATTCCACATTGTTGCTATAAAGTTAAAGACGTGTAATGCAGATGCTGGAACTGCTGCAAGAGTTCCCACCATAAAGACTGTTTTTTCAGTAAATGACATGCCGGTTGCATACATGTGGTGTGCCCATGATGAAAATCCAACTATAGATAGTAATACAAATGCAAAGATTCCAGAGTTGTAGCTGTGAATTGGCTTTCTTGAAAATCTTGGAATAATTTCATACATCATTCCAATTGCAGGAATGACTAGTACGTATACCTCAGGATGGAACGTAAACCAGAACAAGTGAGCATAGGCAATTGGATCTCCTCCCATTGCAGGGTTGAAGAATCCACTAACTCCAAGTCTGTCAGTAAGTAACATTAGAAGAGCTGCTGCAAATGTTGGGATTGCAACTAGGATAATCAATGATGATGTCAAAAATGACCATGCCAAAAGTGGAACTTGTCCAATTGACATGTCTGGATGTTTACATTTGAGAATGGTGACGATAAAATTAATGGCACCAAGAACTGATGAAATACCCAAAATCTTTAATCCAAATATCCACATGTCAGCAGCTGGACCTGGAGCACTGATAATAGAGTAGGGGGGTGTTGCATACCATGTAAAGTCTGCAAAGCCTAACCAGATTAGTGCACCTGCTGGTGGAATCATCCAAAATGCAATTGCATTAAGTTTTGGATATGCCATGTCTTTGTATCTAACCATAATTGGAACAAAGTAATTACCAACTGAAGATGCAAATGGAAGGATAAACAAAAAGATCAAGGTTGTTCCGTGAACAGTAAAGATTCTGTTGAAGGTCATGGAGTCAGAAATAATTTGAGAGCCTGGTAAGAATAACTCTGCTCTAATTGCAAGAGCCAATGATCCTCCTAAGAACAAGAATCCAAGGGATGTAATTAGGTAAAGTAAACCGACATCAGTATGATGTGTTGAAAACATTATTTGCCAAATTGGGCGTGGCTTTTGTAATTCTAGAACCATCAGTTAATTCCTCCAGATAGTTGTGATAAAAGCGTTATCAAGATGATGGTTCCTCCACATATAATTTGCCTCGCATGTTATAGTGAATTAATCCACAATACTCCCTGCATTGGATATCATGTTCTCCAACTTCAGTTGGTGCAAACCACACAGTGTTAACTCTGCCAGGGACTGCATCCATCAAAACAACATAATCATGAATGTTAAAAGAATGATTGACATCTTTGGATTCTATCTCAAACTTGTATGCCTTGCCAACCTCAACGTGTAATTCACCTATTTCTTTAGTACCATCTTCATGCTCAAAAGACCAGAACCATTGTTGTCCAGTAACTTTGATTACTTCAGCATCTGCCGGAGCTTCGTCTACAAGTCTTTCTGCGTTCCAAGCTTCTGCTCCAACCCAGACCATTAATGCAATTACAACACCAATATAGATCCATTCAGGCCAGTTAGAGTGTCCAGCCATTTTTACCAGTCCGTTCCCTCATAGGGAGTTGGTTTTGCTTTTGGATTTGATTCTCTAAATCTCCAACATTGCCAAATAAGAGTGCCTGACACTACGGCACCGACTACAAATGCTATGGTCATCATTTTAAAGAACAAGTTCCAAATTATTACTCTACGATCCAAGTATTTTCCAGGTTCATCACCTGCAGCAAATGCCGGCTCTATAACTGGAACTATTATCATAACTGCCAGTACTAAGAATAATACGACCATTTTCTTCATTAGCGATTGAATGACGTGGTCAATAATTTCTATTTAAGGGTTTTCAAGATTACTAGATATCAACGTAGATCGAAACGGGATGGATGCATTACATTGAGTCCTGAAAGGGAGAACTTTCTATCTTTTTCTCTAAAGAGATTAAGAGATGCATTTTCAATTATTAACTCAAACAGATTGGTAGGAGACAGATCAACTATGGTAGACAGCATTGCTTTGATGGGATCCATGTGAGTAACAAGCAAAACATTTTCATCTGGATGCTTTTCAATTACATGATCAACTATTCCCAAAACTCGTTTTTTTACTTCGGCAAAAGTTTCTACCCCATTATGAGCTATTTCTAATTCACCGTTGTAAAATTTCATAAAGACATTACCATGATTGGTAAAAATTTCATCGTATGGAATGCCGGTAAATTTTCCCATGTCAAGCTCAATTAGACGATCATCAATTGTTACATCAAGGGAGTTGTGTTTTCCGACAATTTCTGCAGTATGTTTTGCTCGTTCTATTGGACTGGAATAAATTGCAGAGACATTCATGTGTTGGAGTAATTGGGCAGTATGTTCTGCTTGTTTAATTCCAACATCAGTTAGTGGAACGCCTTCTGTTCTGCCAGCTAAAATTCTCTCAGTGTTATTTTTTGCCTGACCGTGTCTTAGGAAAATAATATGGCCCAACTTGATCCGAATTCAAATAAAGATAATAATAACATTATTAGAGGATTAATCATGAAAATAGGAATTATTGGTGGCACTGGCGGTATGGGCAAAGGTTTTGCTTTAAGATGGTCACAAAATCATGATGTCATAATTGGCTCCAGAGATGCTGCAAGAGCTGCAGAATCTGCAGTTGAATATACTAATCTTGCAAAAGAAGCATTTGGTGAAATCAAAGGAACAATTTCTGGAAATGGCAATGTTTCAGTTGCAAAAGAGAGCGATGTTTTGATTTTATCAATTCCTTATGAGAACATTGATTCTGTATGTTCTGGAATATTGCCTGAAGTTAAAGACAGTTGTGTTGTAGTGTCACCAATTGTTCCAATGACAAAAACGGATGTTGGATTTGAGTGCGTTTCAATTAAAGAAAATAAACCATTTTCATACAAACTTGTTTTGAATCATATGAGGAATAAATCAAAATTGGATTCAGCATGTCATGTTATTTCTGAGAAAAAATTATTAAATCTAACCCCAAAAAAAAAA
>CAZBBN010000088.1:0-5805 GCA_964490195.1 uncultured Nitrosopumilaceae archaeon | reverse complement strand
ACTTGTTCCATTTCACCCTCTGCTACAAAATCACACTCAAAACCGTAATCTCTGCATTTCAGTTGTGCCATATTTTGATGAAAGACAATCAATATAAAAATCCACAGGTATGTTGCTAATTTAGATGCATAATGTTTCCAAGTTTAAGGAATCTGTTCTGACTGATAATTATTTTTTGAAAATTCTATCCATAAGATTCGTATTTAATGGCAAAACTACCATCTGGCTTTTTTTCATGCTCAGTAACGAATCCTTTAGGTCCTAAATATTCAATTACTCCATCAATAGTTCCTTGATATCCACAAATGTAGATTATTGTGTTATCTGGAGTAATTTCTTCACCTACCATCTCTTCTACTGGTGACAATCCTGTTTTTTTATCAGGCTTGAAAAATGATTCAACTCTTCCTACATGACCGTTCCATGATCTATTGAAATATTCTTTTGGTCTACTGATTGCCGCTCCGTATCTAAAATTCCATTGATCTCTTCCTCTTTTTTCACTTTCTAATTCTAAATCAGTTAAGAGACGTTTGTAGCTTAATTCATCAACATAACTTGCACCATGAAGTATGATCACTTCTCTTTTATCATTAGTATCATGGAAATGTTTTGCAAAAGCAATAAATGGTGCCAATCCTGTGCCTCCTCCTACACAAATGACTCTTCTATTGTCTTTTTGACCGTTAGGTAACTTATCACTAATTTGCAATGCAGCTCCTGTTGGATCACCAAGTGATACTTCGTCTCCAACACTTAGATAGAATAATTCAGTGGTCACTCTGCCTGGAAGTGGTTTTCTGACCCATCTTATTACAAATTCAAAATAATCTCTATTTTCAGCATGTGATGCAATTGAATATGCTCTTCTAACTATTTTTTTTTCTGATGGAATTGGAAGACCTATTGTTAAAAATTGACCTGTCTTGTATTGTGGCATACCCCTTTCTGGAACTAATCTAATAATCACAAGATCTTCTTTTAATAACTCTCTATAGACGACCTTTGCTTTCATCTCAGTTACCATACAAGATGTTTTTTTGTGACTTTGGATAAATATATTTCTGTTATAATTTGATTAAAAAATTCCATTATTGTTCTAATTTGTCAAATTAACTGTGAAATTAATCCCTATAATTCAATTAATGACAAAATCAATCATTGATCGATTTGTGAGATTATCTCATCAAGAATTTTCTTATTTGCTGCAGCAATGAAAGAAACTCTTGTCTCATAACTGAGATCTGCATCAAGTGGATTCAAATCCGCATCTAATAACAATCCACCAGCTTCTTTGACAATAAGATAACCTGCTGCAATATCTTGAATTCTAATTTTTCCCCTCAAATCAATAAAAATATCAATCAATCCTCTTGCAAAAAATGCCATTTCTAGAGCATTTGCTCCAAAATGTCTAAGATGTTCATGTTTTTCAAATATGGGGAGAAATCTTCTAACCAAACCCTTTGTTGCACCTGATATGTTAATTCCTACTATTTTGTAGATTGGATTATTGTCGTGCACTTTAATTTGTTCTTCATTGAAAAATGAACCCTTATTTTTTGAAGCCCAATACATTTCTCCATTTGCTAAATTTGTAATCACTCCGTCTGTGATGGCACTGAGTTTATTTTCTGTTGCGAATGCTAAGGAACTACAGAAAAATGGAACTCCTCTTACTGCATTAGCAGAACCGTCAATTGCATCCATTATTATGTATCCTTTAGGATTATTTGATAATTCAACACGTCCACATTCTTCCCCTAAAACAATACATTCAAAATTAATCTCTTTAAGATAATCCAAAACAGTTTTTTCAGCAACAATGTCTATGTTTCTTGAAATGTCTCCGCCTGCACCTCTCCCAAAATCTCCTGCGGCATTTTCAGTTCCTGCAAGATCCTTTACATTTTCATAAATTCTGTTTGATGCTTCTTGAAGAATCTCAATTATTTCCACAATGAATATTTCCTACTTCGTAATTTAAGTGAAGAAAATTTTTATTTTGAAAGCATAAATAACAATAAGAAAGCTTACGTTTGTGAGCGGAAAAGATCAATCTGTAGTAAGCAAAGAATCTTTGATGAGTACAAAACCTGGAAAACAAATAATGAAGCAAGCTTTATTCAAATCAAAAGGTTTCAAATTATTTAACAAGTACAAGGAAGAAACAGAAAATGAATTTCCAAACTTTTCAGAAAGATTTGCACAAGATCTCCTAAATGAAATAAAATCTGATACTAATCCTAATTCTACACAGCAAGCATTTGGTAATGAGGTAGGTTCATCTGAAATTATTCTAAATGCCTCTGAAATTGAGCCTATAAAATCAAAATTAGGGCATCTTGAAGTAATACAAGATAGGGTAAATCGAATCTTAAACTCCAATTTTGTAAAAATGACATTTCCTGTTTTCAATGGACTGTTTGATGCTGCTGCAGAATTTTCTGGAAGAAACGATCCACAACTAAAACAAAATGTGGTTGAAGGACATATTCTAGCAATTGATTTGAGTGAACCTATGGATAGAATTGTAGATAAAGATGAAGACTTGGAATTTCTTGATGATTACAAACTCATGAATCCCTATATTCTAAAATTAGCTAGAGATAAAATTTCAAAGGGCGGTGAACAAGTTCTAAAAGAATTTGAAGAGGGATTTAAAGATGCTCGAGTTGGACAATACTTGGATGAGAAATTAAAATCAAAACCAAATACAATTACTGAAGAAGAAATGACTCTATCTTACAAAAAATATCGTGCTGTCATGGGAACTGCTGGTAGAAATATGGCTTTAGCAGAACGACCCTTGGGAGAAATTTTCTATTTGGGTATGGCAAGAGCTGCAGAAGGTGTTGGATGTGGAAATGAGATTGAAGATTCAATAAAAAATGGGTTTGTTAAAATTCCTTCTTGGCCCCTTTACTATTCTTTGTTGGCAAATGATGTGAAAAAAGGATTTGAAGTAACTTTAGAAAAAAGTAACCTGTATTTACAAGATGCTCGACTTAGTCTAGAATTATTGCCAGAAGAATTTTCACACAAAGAGTTTTTAGAATTTTTATTTTTAACTGTAGAGCATTATAATCAATATTGGTACAATAAATTACAAAAGGCCAATAAATGGTCTGAATTTCAATCTAAACTTCCCAAGTGATAAAATTGATGTGGTCTGAAAAATATCGACCTCAGATTATTTCTGATATGGTAGGAAATGAAGAGTCACGAGCTGCAATTATGGAATGGTTTGCAAAATGGAAAAAAGGCACTAAACCTCTTCTCCTAGTTGGTCCTCCTGGCATTGGAAAAACCACCATTGCTTATCTTATGGCTAAGCAATTTGGATATGATATGATTGGACTAAATGCCAGCGATGTTAGAAGTAAATCTAGAATAAATGAAATTTTTATGCCTGTTTTGGGCAATGTAAGTGTCTTAGGAACTCCGATGATTTTTGTAGATGAAGTTGATGGAATTCATGGACGTGGCGATTATGGTGGCGCTTCAGCTCTTGTTGATATTCTAAAAGAACCTACAGTGCCAATTGTTCTTGCGGCAAATAGTGATACATCAGATAAAATGAAAAGTATCAAAAAAGTAGTTAAAACAATATCATTCAAAAGAATACCTCCTAGACTACTTCGAGTTTATCTTGAAAATATTTTGAAAAAAGAAAATGCAAAACTAAGTCCCGGTTCATTAATCAAAGTGATTGATAAATCCAGAGGAGATATTCGTTCAATGATTAATTTCACTCAATCTTTAGTTACTGGATTTAATCCACAAACAGAAACAATTTTTGAAAAAATTAATGTCGAGGATGGTGTTAATGCTTTCTTCAAAGCAAATTCAATTGAGGAAGCTAGAATTGTTTTATATTCTATGCAGATTGATCCTCGTGAAAAAATTAATGCGTTCTATTCAAGTGTTATTACCAGTAATTTAGATAATTCAAGTCTTGCAAAATATTTGGAAACTATATCAAATGCTGATATTCTTTTTGGCAAGATTATGAAAACTCAAAACTGGAGGCTTTTACGCTACCTGAATGATATTTTAATTAAATTATATCAAAATGACGATCGAATTAGATATGCACAATACAATCTTTCATGGTCATTGCTTAACAGGATTCGTTGGGATGGTGCAAAAATTAAATCATTGTCATCCGTAATGGCAAAAAAATTACATATTTCGTCAAGTGCTTTTGTAACTTTATGTCTGCCATTTGTTTTACTTTGTATAAAAAATAAAACTCTGGAATTAGAACTTGAGGAAACTTTTGGGGATATTATCAAAAAGGAGATTGAACTAATTCAATGAGTTGGAGGAAAATCCCCATGAAATTTCCTGGTACTTGTATAGTTTGTAACGAAAAAATTGAAATTAATGAAATTGGCTTATGGGCAAAAGGATTGGGTGTAAAACATGAAAAATGCGCTCAAATTAATGAATTACAATGTAGTGTTTGTGGAAGTCCAGCTGGTTGTCTTCAATGTGAATTTCAGGAAACTTGTGATATTCCAAATGTGTCTCAATTATGTATATGCAAGAAATGTAGTGAAGAAAAAGATGCTTTTAGTAATTATCAAAAATCAACAAACAAGAAATTTCCAATTCTTAACTCATAAAATTCTAAAAAAACAATGATTATGAATTTTTGTAAAAATTTCATGATATTTTTATTCTCAAACTAAATTAATATAAGAAACTCTCTGACTTAGATTACTGTTATGCATTCTGAAAAGATTGAAGGATATACTAAAAAGAATAACACAGCTTTACAAGGCGGAGGCCAAGATAGGATTAAGGCTCAACATGATAAGGGAAAATTAACTGCCCGTGAAAGAATCAATCTTTTACTTGACGAAGGTACTTTTACTGAAATTGATCCATTAACCACACATCATTATCATGAATATGATATGCAGAAGAAAAAATTCTTTACAGATGGTGTAATTGGTGGATATGGAAATGTAAATGGTAGACAGATCTTTGTCTTTGCTTATGATTTTACTGTTCTTGGTGGAACTCTAAGTCAGATGGGTGCCAAAAAAATTACTAAACTAATGGATCATGCAGTCAAAACTGGTTGCCCAATAATTGGTATTATGGATTCTGGTGGTGCAAGAATTCAAGAAGGAATTATGAGTCTTGATGGATTTGCAGATATATTTTATCATAATCAATTAGCATCAGGAGTAATTCCTCAAATTACTGCAAGTATTGGACCTTCTGCAGGCGGTTCTGTATACTCTCCTGCTATGACAGACTTTGTAATAATGGTGGATAAAGTTGGAACCATGTTTGTAACTGGCCCTGATGTAGTCAAAACTGTGTTGGGTGAAGAAATTTCATTTGATGATCTTGGTGGAGCTATGACACATGGTTCAAAAAGTGGAGTTGCACATTTTGTTGCACAAAATGAATACGAATGTATGGATTACATTAAAAAATTAATTTCATTTCTTCCTCAAAATAATACTGAAGAACCACCTAGAATTACTACTGGTGATGATCCAAACAGATTAGATCATAATTTGATAAATATTATCCCAGAAAATCCATTACAACCTTATGATATGAAAGAAATTATTAATTCAATTGTTGATAATCATGAGTTCTTTGAAATACATGAATTGTTTGCACCAAATATTGTTGTAGGTTATGGGAGGTTAAATGGGAAAGTTGTGGGAATTATTGCAAACCAGCCTATCCATCTTGCAGGTGCACTTGATATTGATTCATCAAATAAAGCAGCACGTTTCATCAGATTCTGTGATTCATTTAATATACCTCTTATCA
>CAZBBN010000087.1:0-5838 GCA_964490195.1 uncultured Nitrosopumilaceae archaeon | reverse complement strand
TTTTCTTGTAATTCCCCAAAACAATGGAGCCATTTGACGTTTGAGTTTCTTACTACCAGCAATACTTACCATTAATTTTCATCTTCCTTTTTTTCAGTTTTTTCTGCCACTTTTGTTTCTTTAGGCTCCTCTTTAACAGGTTTATCTTTTACAGGTTTATCTTTTACAGGTTTATCTTTTACAGGTTTATCTTTTACAGGTGTTTCTTTAGGTCGTTTATTGAGATTCTTACCCTCAAGTTTTGAAATTCTCCACTTGTCATCCGTGCTAAGTGAAGTTACCATTAGATTGGATGTGTGAATGTAAACATCAAATTTATCGCCCTTTGTCTTTTCTTTCTTTACTCCTTCAATTGCAACACTGTTTTTTTGAGTGGATACTTTGGATATTTTTCCTTCGACTCCTCTGAATTCTCCTCTAAGTATAGTTATACTGTCACCTTCAATTGCGCGAACACTTCTTTTTTTATATTTTTTACGAAGATCTTTTGATAATGAACTTCCAAGTTGCTTACTTTTAGTTTGGAATGTTGCACGATAAATCATGTTGTTGCGCATTTTTGTTGGTTTCATTTTTTATACCACCATTGATGCCAAGTTAGCTACTCTTGGCCATTTTTCTGAAGCTTCTGCTGCTACTGGTCCTTTGATGTCGGTTCCTTTTGTTTCTCCTTCAGGAGTAATTAGCACGGCTGCATTATCTTCAAAACAAACTCTTACACCATTTAATCTACGAACTGCATATTTTTGTCTAACAATCACTGCACCATAAACCTGTTTTCGTAATTCTGCTGGCCCTTTCTTTACTACTACGTTACAAAAATCTCCTACTGCTGCTGCAGGTAGTCTTGATACTCTTGTTTTATGTCTTGGAACATTAATAATTTCTAAAATTTTAGCACCAGAATTATCTGCACATACAATATTTGCACCTACAGGAATTGAACGAGTAACATATGGGCGGAATTCTTCTACTCCTTTACCTGCTTGTTTTGCCATTATGCTTTAACCTCTACAACTACATATGAAACTGATTTTGAGATTGGTCTGCATTCAGCAGTCAAAACATGATTTCCTGTTTCAACATCAATGCATTCTGGTACGTGTGCATGAATTGTACTGGTACCTCTCGCATATCTCTTAAATTTGCTAAAGTAAATTGGTGCATCTTTCTGTAATGTGATGGTCTGTTTTGCTTTACTTCCTGTAACTTTACCATCAAAGAGTTTTCCTCTGATTGATAAATTTCCATGGAATGGACAATGCTTGTCAGTACATTCTTCTTTTGGTTCTTTTACTTTTAATCCTATATCGCGTGTCATGCTTTAGCTCCTAATCTATCAAAGGGTCTTTTTGTAATTTTGGATCCTTCGACAATCACATCTTTATTCTCAATTGAGAATTTCCAACTGTTTGTAGATTTTGCAATTGTTTTAGCTCCCTTTTCTGTATTTATTGTAAACATCGATTTTGTTTCATTAATGATTCTTCCATTTAATCCTATTACTTGAGGGTTTGTAGACTGAACAATCTCTGTATTTAATCCTATAAATTCATGTGATGTGATGTTCTCTGCTGTGATCATTTCTCTTTTCTCATCTCGTTTAATCTGGTTAGCATTCTTGCGATGTCATGACGGAGTGGTTTTAGTTTGCCACTTTCTTTTCTTAGTGTACCTTTGGAAGCATCAACTCTGAATTTTGCAAGTTCACTGCGAGCTTCTTGAATCTTACTTTTAAGATCTTTTTCATTAAATTGCTTAATTGTCTTCATGCTGATTCTGGTCATTTGAATTTCGCCTCTTCTTCTTCTAGGGTTTCAATTTCTTTCATTTTTTCTTCTTCAAGTGCAATTTGCTCGGATTCTGTTCTTGCTTTTGTTTCTGCTGCAGTTTCATCCCTCATCTTTCCTGTTCCAGCATCTTTGATTTGTTTAATCTTCATTGCTTTCTCAGTTTTCATTTCAAATTCTGGAATGAGTTTAGCTTTATTTGCAATTCTTATTCTGATTCCGATTAATCCCATTGCTGTTTTCACATGTGCAATGTCTTCTGCAACTATAACTTCTGCATGGTGACCTGCTCTTGGTAATATTCCTGCTGTGTGTTTTTCAAATGCAGAACGATCGCCTCTGAGTTTACCTGAAATAGTGATTTGAACTCCCATAGCACCATTTTCCATAATCTGTTTTAATGTCCACATCGTTGCTCTTCTAAAAGCAGTTCCTCTTTCAAGGTGAGCTGCCATTCTATTACACATTACACTTGGAGCTAATTCTGGTTTTTCAATTTCTACTACTGAAATTTGTGGATTTTTTAATCCAAAGTCTGATGCTAGTTTGTCTGTAAGTGCTCTGATTCCAGAACCTTTTCTTCCAATAACGATACCTGGTCTTGTAACATGTAGTGCCACTCTAGTTCCTACTGGTGTTTTTGAGATCTCAGCATGTGAAAATCCTGCATCTTTGATTGCTTCTCTGAGATAGTCTTTAAGAAGCATCATATTGTAGTTGTCTTTGATTACGTTTTTGACTGCTGACATATCTAAATCTCCTGTGCCACCAATTCTACATGAGTCAATACATTGTTTTTGGGAGTTGCTCTTCCCATTGCTCTTGGAATGAATCTCTTTACAAGAACGCCTTTGTGAACGGTAGCATTAACAATTTTCAATCTATCTAAATCCATTCCTTTGTATTCTGCATTTGATTCTAAATTATCTAAAACCTTGATGAACTCTTTTGCTGTTTTTTGGGGATAACGTCCTGCCATCATTCCAGGATCTGCTTTGTGTCCTACCTGATTTTTATATCTTCTAAATGCAACTGCTCTTTTTTTATTAATTACTGCAAGAAGATAATCTCTTGCTTTTTCAATTGATAATCCTTTGATGGATACTGCAACTTCACGTGCATGCTTGTGTGAAATGTCTTTTTCTCTTAATGATGAACGTACGTGTTTTGTTGCATCATAATTTTGGAAAGCGTAATTGAATCTACCCATATTGATCACTTTAGTGGTACGTAGAGACTGGATCTTGATGCACCTACACCTGGTGCGCCGTGTGAAACTCTCTTGTTTGTTATTACATATTCTCCTAAATAGTGTCCAATCATCTCTGATGTGATATTTACTGGACGAAATTCTTTTCCTGAAAATACATTTACTGTAACACCTACCATGTATGGTAAAACAATCAAATCTCTAACATGAGTCTTAATGGGGTTTTTTACTTTTCCTGCTTTTTCAGCTTTTATTTCTTCAATTAATTTCCTTTTTCCATCATCAATTCCTCTTGTAAGTGATCTCCTTTGTCTAGAGTTAAATAATAAGAATAATTTTTCTAAGGACAAACTGTCAAGCTCCTCTTTTGGAATACCTCTGTATAGAAATTCTTTAACCAATCTTCTTCTCCTCTGTTAATGTACTTCGAGTTTTGTGGTCCATATTATAGCATTCCTATCTTTGTTGCCAAATCTCTTGCTTTTTCAGTATTTTCGAATTGAACAAATGCTTTTTTGCCATAAATTGTTCTTGCAGTGTTAACGTTAGTGACATTTTCTTTGTAAAGTGCTTTTACAGCTTCGGCAATTTCTGGTTTACTTGCTGATCGTTCTACGATAAAGCAAATTTTACTCTCGTTTTCTACCATTGCAAATGTTTTTTCCGTAATGTATGGTTTAAGAATAATTTTACTAGCTTGATCTACATTCATTGTGTTTTCACCATAACCTCGAGATGAGTTGATTTTATTTTTCCAATTTCTTCAATTGCTGATTTTGAATATACTGTTAATCTAATTGGATCTGATCCTGGTGCTAAATCTAATACGCTTAAATCTTTAACACTTTTCGCTTCTACTCCGGGTAATGCCCCTATTGCTTTTTTTATGTTTGAGGAATCCTTGGTAACAAACAAAACACTCTTTCCTACTTTTTTACTTCTTCCTCTAAGTCTTGATTGACCAGACCGTGGTTTTCTTGATTCTAACCTTTCAACATCCTGTGTGAGTTTTAGTGCATCTAGTACTTTGGTCATTTCATTTGTTTTTGAAATTGATTCTATGTCGTCTGACACTATGATTGGAAATGATTCAATACCTTCTATTTTATGCCCTCGTAATTCTACTAGTTCTTTTGATGCTGTTGCTGCAATCGCAGAACATAATGCTAGTTTGTTTTCTTTTTTGTTTAATTTTTTATAAATTACTTTGCCTACAATTGGTGGGTGTGCTTGTCTTCCACCTCTAGTTGATGCAACCTCTGCACCTTGACCTTGTCTTCCACCTCCACCGCCACTACTTCTAGCAACACGGGAAACACCTTGACCTGTTGGCGGATCATTGGAATCTGCAACTACATCTTGACCTGCAGATGGATGTCTTCCTTGTGGTTGGAATTTATGTGAAGTTAAATTAGTGAATGCTTTATGTATTAATTCTCGTCTAAATGGCGTTGAAAATACCTCTGGTAGTTCTACTTCTCCATCTTTTGTTCCAGTTGTAGTATATGCTGCTATTTTCATTAGATTACAACCTCCAAAATATTTGGTTTGTTGATTTTATCTGGAACATTTCTAATTTGACTTCTTAGTTTAATCAATCTTCTATATGTTCCTGGAACTGATCCTTTTAGAATAATGAAATCCCCTTTTACTAATCCAAAGTGCTTGTATCCGCCATCTGGATTAATTTTAATTTGTTCATCATTTGTGTTTCCCATAATCATAATTCTTTTATCATACTCTGTCCTTTGATGAAATCCCATTTGCCCTGCTCTTGGTACTGTATACATGACACTTTGCGGAGAAATTGGACCAAGTGAACCTACTTCTCTAACTGTCTTTCTTGATTTGTGTTGTTTCTTTTTTACCCCCCATCTTTGAATTACACCTTGCCATCCTTTACCTTTAGTGATTGCAGCTACATCAACACTTGCACCTGTTTCAAAAATTTGATCAATCTTAATTTCTTTTCCAAGTAATTCTTTAACATGTATGAATTGCTTTTGTATGTCTCCACCACTAACTGAAGCTTCAAAAATGTATGGTTTTTTCTGTTCTAATCCTGCTGCACGTGGTGAAACTGCAACTATTGCAAAAATTTCTTTTATTTTTCGTAAAGATTTTTCTGCATTGTCTAATGCACCTTCTTTGTTTTTTACTGTGATTTCTTTCGAAATATATTTTGGAATATCATCTGAATATACATCAAATTCTGCATGCATTCCATCATGATCTTTTGAATATCCTCTTATTCCTAAAATTAGTACTGGTGGTGTAACTAAGACTGTTCCAAGACTTACTAATTGTTTTCCTGCATTTGGAACTTTATCACGATCGTCAATACTTACTATCTGAACACATCCCGCTTTGAAACCACAATGTGCTAAAATCTTTGGCTCATCTGAATTTAATTTTGGCCATGCTCTAATTCGTGCTTCCATACTTTTAGCACGTATTCTTGGAGAATATGCAAGACTTCCTCTACGTGGTTGATGGTTTTTTCTAGCGCCCATTGATAAAACGCATCTCGATTTCCCTCTATTAAACCATGTGAGACGTCGTTAACCATAAAGAAAATTCAGGTTAACCATCTAAGTCTAATTTGTTATGGTTTTAACAAATCTGATGTCATATTCCAAATTGTTATTCCACCAATAATAATTCCAGCAACTCCCAGCGCAATAGCAAATAACAAAAAATTTTTTCTTTCTGGCATATTATGAAGTACTTTGAGCATTAATTATTGCCAATGTTCCAAGCAATGCCTCCTCCAATCGTATCGTTTCTGTAGCTTGATTTGGAAAAAAGTTCAATGATTTTGCATTTTGAACATTTTTC
>CAZBBN010000086.1:0-5871 GCA_964490195.1 uncultured Nitrosopumilaceae archaeon | reverse complement strand
CGAATTAGTTTTTCAAAACTCATTTTATAATTTCCTCAAATAATTTATCTGGGTTTTCAACAGAAACTCCTCTTTTATGGAAGAATCTTGTAATGTTATTAATATCTCTTTTAAGAAATTCTTGAGCATTAGGATGTCTAAGATCAACTCCAGATCCCAGATCAAAAACTACTAACCCATTTTCTGTTTTAAAAATATTATATTCCGAATAATCTCCATGTACTAATTTTGCTTTCTTGTAAAGATCCTTTATGATGGAAATTGCTTGAAGATAATCATCTTCATCTACTTTTGAATACAACAATGATTTGCATGGAGCCCCATCTTTACCAACAAATTCCATAATTAGAACATTTTTCGTAAGATGCAGTGGTCTTGGAACTGGAATTCCAGCATCATAGCATTGAGATAAGTTACGAAATTCCTTTTTTGCCCATAGATAAACTAGATTTTTTGTACCTTTTTTGATATGAGAGAATCTAGGATCACCAAGAATATAGGGCTTACGTTTTTTAAAATTTGAAGTACTAACCAAATAAATTTTCAAAGCAACATCAACATCATTATCATCTACGCCCCAAAAAAGAACAGATTCCTTTCCAGCACTTACAGCACCGTTAACGTATGCAATAATATGATCTGTGATCATTTTGTAAAGAGTCATCACAGTAGGTCTATCCAAAACTTCATTGACAACTTTACCTTTTTTGAAACCGTCTTTCAAACCTCCCCTTTTAGATTTAAAAGTTAATTTTTTATCAACTTTAGATTCTAACTTTCTACTCAAATCATCAAACAGTAAATCATCAGACATTATATCATCAGAGTTCATTTTATCGGACAATGGATGTAGTTGTCGATACTAGATAAAAGAGATTTCTCTCATGAAAAACAATACAAAAATTAAATCAATCAAAATATCACACATTAAAAACAATTAGAAATGGAATGTCAGAAATTGTTTTAACTCCATTTTCAGAACCTACTCCAAGTTCAATAGATAAAGAAATTGTTTCTTTTCCCACCATGTTGATTATTGATGATCGTTTAAGTAAATCTGTTGCTTCTTCTTTTCCAACTAATCGTTCACCATAGTAGCTTTCACTGATATGCATGTTTAATTCATCTTGAGAAATTTTTTTTCCTAATAATTCAACATCACAGATATTGAGCATCATGTTTTTTTGATATTCTGTTACACGTACTGAAAACTGCATTACGCATATTTACCCTTCAAAGTAGATTTTGCACCACATGCTTCACAAATTAAAAAGGAGATTCGATTTTCTTTAAGGATTTTAGTATCAGGACTTTTACATGTAGGACATTCAAGGTAATCTTTTACATAAATCTGGAATAGTCTTGTAAAATCATCGGGAGCTCTTCTTCCTACAAACATTGCTTTATCACCAAGTCTTTCTGCAGGAACTGCAAATTCTTTTGAGAGATATTGAAGAACTTTATCAGGATCTCTACGAAGAACCTTTGGAAATTCTGAAAAATTACGTAGAAAAGTTTTTTGACCTTCCCACATAACATCTACAACAGGAAGTTCAAACCTAGTCGAGGAATCCTCATTGTTATCACCTAGTTTATCCTGAATGCGTTTGAGTAGATTCTCATATTCTGCTTTAGCCACGAAAAAATAATGCATAGTATACCCTATATGGGTTTTGAAAAAGAGAATCGTGTGGATGTTGTTTGTGTTATTCCATCTTTCCTATACGGAAGACATTAGTTCCACATGTAGGACATGTACCTTTTACAGCTGGACGTCCATTCTTTAGTTTAGTTTCTACAGGATCTTTGATATCCCTTTTTGCTCTGCATTTTACGCAATATGCTTGAACCATTCTAAAATTTGTCAATCTTTCGGGTATTTAGGAAGAGGCTGTGAAATTTATTTAACTATAGGCTAGATACGCGTAAATTTTTTAGGCTTCAAAAAGGAAAAATTCTTAAAAAAATTCATTGATTGTAACTGATTTATAAAAAAATTACGCCAAATGTAAACTAAAAGCATTTTTTTTCAAATGTTTGATTGCAAATCATAATTATTTAAAATATTACCAATTATAAACACCTTGAATATGAAATTACAAAATGGCATCAAAAAAAGGAATTATTACAACTGCCATAATTTTAGCTGCAATTACTGGTGCAAGTTTTTTGTTATGGTTAGTCCCACAAGAGGATGAAACAACTTTTGTAGTATCAGATTATGAGAATTATCTTGATGGCGTAAAAAATATCCACGAAATATTACAAGAATCAATTGAAATTGAATATCAAAATCTACGTAAGGGAGAAATTTCCCCACAAGACTATATCAGAATAGCAGAAGTTACATCATCACAAGTAACTTCTCAAATAAGTGAATTTGTTACATCAAAACCTCCAGAATCTTGGCAAGATAGTTACATTAGCTACATGAATGCAATGAAGAAATTTAATTCGTATATTGGTGAAACTAAGGTATTGGCAAATTTAATTGAAAAAGGAAGTACAGATGCAGAAATGGACAAAGTCATCGATAGAATAGAATCAATGAAAAAAGAATCTCTAGAGTACGCCAATAATTCTAAAGAACAAAGACCCAACTAGGCTCAAAACCCAATTTTACTAATCATAGTTGTTGGAAATCATTAAAAAGTAATTCTGTAATAGAAATAGAATGTCTCAGCAATCTGACAAAGTGGAAAAAGACGTCAATGCATCTACATCCAACAGATTACTTGTAATTTGTATTGACAGAGATAATGATGTAGGGGAAAAAGCTGGAATCACCACTCCAGTCATAGGCAGAGACGCATGTATAGAAGCAGCCCAAAGATTGGCATTAGAAGATCCTGAAGATGCAGATTCAAATTCAATTTTTGCAGCTATCAAAACATATGAAGATTTAATCAGTAAGGGATACCAAGTTGAAGTGATAACGGTAGCAGGAGTAAAGGATAGAGGAGTTCAAGCTGATGAAAAAATTCTTTCTGAGACAAGAAAGGTTTTAGAAAATTTTTCTGCAAATGGAGCAGTTATTGTTTCTGATGGGGAAGATGATGAAAGTGTCATTCCAGTAATACAAAATGTTCTACCAGTTGTATCTGTACAACGTGTTGTAATGAAAGTAAGTAGGAGTGTAGAATACTCATATGCAGTTTTTGGAAAATATCTTAAAATGCTTGCTTATGATTCAAAATATTCAAAATTCTTTTTAGGAGTTCCTGGAATTCTTTTGTTAATTGGCGGAATTGCAACAGTGTTTGGCTATACAGCAGAAATATTTGCAGTTCTTGTAAGTATTTTAGGAGGAGCATTTTTGATCAGGGCATTTGATATTGATAGAGCATGGACGAGTTGGTCTAAACCAACTCCAATGGGTTTTATCAGAATGTTTACAATGGTCGCAGGAGTATTACTAATACTTTCATCAGTACCAGCAGGAATTAATTCTGTTGATTCAGAATTAATTGAAGCAGACACACAGTTAATTTCAAAGATTACAGACAAGATGATTATTGGACAATTTGTTGCAGGAGCATTACCAATTTTATGGATTGGGATGGGAGCAATTTTTGCTGGAACATTACTCAGTAATTGGATTGGAGGAATTCCAAGGCAAATTAGTGACATCTTAAGAATTATTGTGTTAGCTTCACTTTATCCGACAATAGCACAATTTACCAACATTATGATTTATGAAGAGAGTTCGTTTACCCTGATACCACCATTGTTAGGAGGGTTAGCCGCAACTTTGGTTTCAGCCACAATTCTCTTTAAGAAATACAGAAAACATAAAGATCAAGAAATGATTTCAGACTAAATTACTGTATGTCTTAGTAATAATGATGGATTTCTGAACAACACTGATATCTTCAATTGTTTACTGATCAAGAGGTGAATAGGCATTAGTAAAATAAAAGAAGTGATCCTTCAGTTATCAGGACTTTACAAGATCTATGGTAAAAGACTTGAAAAAGAAATCCAGAATGGAGACATCCCAAATCATGTTGCTTTAATTTTGGATGGGAATAGGAGGTGGGCTAAAAGACACCTAACAATGCCAAAAAAAGGTCATTGGAAGGGAGCTGATGCAGTAGAAAATCTTCTTGATTGGTGTGAAGAATTTGACATTAAGATTGTAACACTATATGCATTATCAGCAGAGAATTTGAATAGAAAAGATGAAGAACTAGAGTATCTTTATGAATTAATTCGTATGAGACTAGAAAAACTATACAATGACCCAAGAATTCATCGATGTAAAATGAGAGTTAAAGGTATTGGACGAATTGAACTTTTACCAGATTCTATCAAAGAAGTCCTCGAAAGATTAGATGATGCTACAAAAAATTATGACAACCATTTTCTAAACATAGCATTAGCATATGGAGGACAATACGAATTATTAGATGCTGTAAAAAAAATAGGAGCAAAAATCAAAGATGGTTCATTGAATGTGCAGGACATAAATAAAAAAGAAATTGAATCAAACCTTTACACATCACATTTACCACAATCGTCACCAGACATGATATTGAGGACATCAGGCGAACAACGTTTGAGTGGATTTCTCATGTGGCAAAGCGCATACAGTGAATTGGTATTTATGGATATTTTTTGGCCAGAATTTAGAAAAATTGATTTGATGAGAGCAATTAGAACTTTCCAAGAAAGAAAAAGAAGGTTAGGAAAATGATTGAAGAGACATCAGCAGGAATGGTAATATTTAGAAAAGAAGATTCAAAAATTTTATTTTTATTATTGCATTATCCATCAGGACATTGGGATTTTGTAAAAGGAAAAATGGAAGTGGATGAGACAACACATCAAACTGCAATTAGGGAAACAAAAGAAGAAACAGGAATTACAGACATAACATTTATAGAAAATTTTGAAGAGTGGATCGAATATAATTTTCAATATCATGGAGAATTGATTCACAAAAAAGTTGTATTTTTCTTGGCTGAAACAAGAACTAAAGAAGTCGAAATATCACATGAGCATCAGAATTACACATGGATAGATTATAACACAGCCATGGAAAAGACAACATTCGACAATGCAAAAACAGTTTTAACTAGAGCTCAAATGTTACTTTCCAAAACTTTGTAGTTGCAATTCTTTTGCCACGCCTACAGGATTTTTAGAATTTAGTATAGTTCGACCTACTATCAGATAATCAGTTCCAGATGAAATTACTTGATTTGCGCTCCCACCTTGAGTACCAACACCAGGAGAAAATATGTTTAATTTTTTTCCAGCTTTTTTAGAGCAATATTGTATAATTTTTGGAAAAGTAGCTCCAACAACAATTCCATCAACCTTTGCAGTCAAAGCCCAATTCAAAAATAATTGGTATAGTTGCTGTTTTTTATCCATTTTTATCTCCATATCATAAGATAATTTTGCTTCAGGAGCACTCATGTGACATAAAGTGATAACACCTTTTTCATTTTTGTGGGCTGATTTAACCAGATTTTTTAAACTATCAAGACCCATTATTGGATTTGCAATTACGGCGTCAAATTCCAAATTCCAAAGATGTTCAGTAGTAACACGATTTGTGTTTCCAATATCATTTAGTTTGATATCAGCAATTGTTTGTAAACCATATCTATGAGCTGTTTTATTGATTTTGAGAATTTCTTTAGATCCAAGAGGTAAAAGTAAATGAAAATTTAACTTGATTCCACATAGATAAGGATGTAATTTTTGGATATTTTGAATGGTTTTTGTTTCCAGATTTTTTATAGAATAATCATAATCATTTGCAAGGATTACTTTTCCATTAGATTTTGCGATCTTGGAAAGTCTAGTTTTGAAGGTGGCCATAATCAACTAAGGGATGAGTGTCTTTTAATTTTATAATTT
>CAZBBN010000085.1:536-5894 GCA_964490195.1 uncultured Nitrosopumilaceae archaeon | reverse complement strand
ATCGTGAAGAACTTTATCACTTCCACTTTGTACAGGAATGTGAAGGAATTTGAAGACTTTGCCATTATCATAAGAGTCAATTAATTTGTCTTTGATTCTGGGCATGTACATTGGATTCATCATCCCTACTCGTACCATGAAATCATCTGGAATTTCTACAACTGTATTGATTAACGATGGTAAATCTGTTCCAATGTCAAATCCATAACATCCATTATCTGTAGAAGTGAGCCATACTTCTTTACATCCATCTTTGATTTCAGTTTGGACTTGTCTTACAATGTCTCCTAGTCTATAACTTGAAAGATCTCCCTTGGATAATTTGGTCTGACAAAATGTACATTCACTCATACATCCACTTGCAATCTCTACAATTCCAACTGCCGGATTTAATCTGACTTTGGGGAGTCCTACTTTTGATAAATCTGAATCTTCTAACGCAATTTGCTTTCTTCCATTTAGTGTTGAATCAATAATCTGAAGTGTTTTTCCTAGTGAGTTAGGTCCTAAAAGACTGGCTTTGTCTGCAAATTTTTCTACATTAGTTTGCTCCGCTTTTGGAAGGCATCCTGCAACAATTAGTGGTTTTGATTTTAATGATTTAATTCTATGAATCATTTTATTTGCAGTAGCATCCTTGACAGAACACGTTACCACTATGTTGAGATCTGATTCTAAAGAATTCTCTACTAACGTATGACCCCCATTTTGAATCAATCCTGAAATCATCTCAGAGTCTCCAAAGCTTGCAGAACATCCGTAAGCTTCTACGAAAATTTTTGCCATACTCTATCCGAAAAGCGAATCAATCTCTTTGTTACTCATTAGTTTCTTTGAAACAACAAGTTCTCTGATAGTTTTTCCTGTTTTCAATGATTCTTTGAAAAGCTCTGCAGATTTTAGATATCCGATTTTTGGAGTTAGCAGTGTAACGATCACTGGACTATTTTCAATGTCTGCACGTAGTTTTTCTTTGTTTGCTGTAAGCCCATCAATTAGATTTGCAGAAAATATTGGCAAGAAATTTTTGAGCATGTCAGTAGACTCTAACATGCATTTTAGCATTCCAGGTAACATTACATTTAGTTCAAACTGACCACTTTGTGCTGCATAAGACACTGCTGTATCATTTCCAATCATGTTGAAACAAATCATATTCATGCATTCAGCTAAAGATGGATTTACTTTTCCGGGCATAATTGATGAGCCTGCATGAACTGCAGGAATTCCAAGTTCTGCCAATCCTGCAATTGGACCTGATGCCATTAGTCTCAAGTCATTTGCAAGTTTTCCAATCTCCAATGCCAAATTTCTTAAAGAACTTGATGCATTTGCTACAGCAAATTTGCTTTGCAAACTATGTTGCATGTCCTTTTCGGGCTTTAATGCAAGTTTTGAAATTTTTGAAAGTTCTGATATTGCAATCTTTCTATACTCTTTAGGAGTATTCGCACCTGAACCTACAGCTGTCCCGCCCAGTGCAACATTTTGTAATTCTTTTTGTGATGAAACAATTTCATTTCTTGCTTTAGTGATTGATGTTACATACGCTGTAAACTCACTTCCTAATGTAACTGGTAATGCATCCATTAGATGTGTTCTTCCAATTTTCTTAAATGATGAAAATTGTTTTGCCTTCTTTGATAATGATTTTATTAAAATATCAATTGCTGAAATTGTATCTTTTAGATTCATCAAAATTGCAACATGCATTGCAGTTGGATATGTATCGTTACTTGACTGTGACATGTTAACATGATCATTTGGATGTAGAAACTCATACTGTCCTTTCTTTTTATGTAATACCTCTAGTGCAACATTTGCTATCACTTCATTAGAATTCATGTTAAACGCTGTACCTGCTCCGGAATTGATCATATCGACTACAAACTGATCTACATATTTTCCAGACAATATTTTGTCACATGCCGAAACTATGGCTTTCCCTCGCTTTACATCAATAGCTTTGGTCTTCATATTTGCAACAGCTGCAGAGCGCTTTATCATTACAAATGACTTTATTAAATTCTCGTGACTTTTGTTTCCAGTTACATGATACTGTTTGATTGCTCTTCCGGTAAATGCTCCATAGTATGCGTCAGATGGGATTTTGACTTTTCCAAGTGAATCTTGATCTAGTCTAAATTTCATGTTGACTTTATTGAATTTCTACCCATTATTCATTCTTTTTCAGAATATTTCATAATTTCACATCTTTTCAATGGGAATTATTATATAGGAATCACTAATCATCGTGCTTAATGAATAAGCGCGTTAGTATGCTCTTTACAATTGCAGCAGTAGCTGTAATGGGAGCAACGCTATTCGGAAGCACATACACACAAACCCAAATTGCTGGACAATCACTAGACATCAATAAAATGGATGTTAGTGTTATTGATCAAATCCATCAAATGGGCGGTTTGCAGCTAGTAATGCCTGAAGCATTTGCAGATACTGATTGTGGTGCATTATCACAAACTGGACGCAACGTAGTTGAGTTCAATTTGACTGGTGAAAGTGTTACACTTCCAATTATGGGAGGAAAAACTTACAACGCCATGACCTTTAGTGGACAAGTCCCAGGACCAACACTAAGAGTTACACAAGGTGATGTTGTAAAAATGACACTAACTATACCATCTGATGAAGTTACTGGACACGGTAACGATATGCACGCATCACAAATGTCTGCCGCAAACTTTGATTCTATCAATCCTGGTGAATCAAAGACATATTGTTACATTGCTGAATCTGCTGGTGTATACAAATACCACTGTTCTGGTGTCCACCTAATTGGAATGGACCAACACGTACTTTCCGGCATGTACGGAATTGCAATTGTTGATCCAATTAACGGATACAAGAAACTCATGGTAGAGAAAACACAAGTTGATGATAACGGCAAAGTATCATTGGACAGACAGTTCTATAGTGCGGACGCATTAGAATTCCAACTGCAATATAACCAATTGTATCTAACACCTGATGGCAACTATGATGCAGGAGCAATGTTCCAACATCATAACACTGCAACAGTTGTTAATGGAATGCAATTTGGTTATGTACCAAATGAAGTTCACAATGCACTCATTAAAGGAGATGCAAAAAAGAACATCTTTGTTGCACAACCTTGGAATAGTATTGATCTCAAACAATACCAATCACAACTCTTGTATGTTGAAACAAATCAACATGTGAGATTCTTTGTTGAAAATCCTGGCAATGAACCAGTCTTCTGGCACATTGTTGGAGAACAAATAGACAGAGTAACACAAGGTAATAGAGTTCAATCTGCAAATACAGAGACATGGCTACTTGGTGGCTCACAGAATTTAATTGCTGATGTTGTCTTTGATGAACCAGGAGTATACGTTCCTGTTAATCACGATTATGCTGCAATCTATACTGGAGCTGCAACTGTAATGGTTGCAGGCGATCCATTTGGATTAAACCCAAGATTGGTTGATGCAGGAGTAATTCCAGCACCTGTCCCATCTTATGCCTATGCATTAGGTAATCCAAGTGATGCAGTTCCACCAATGGGTATGAACAGTATTGCACATCCTGCAATTAACGTTCATGGTCTCTACACTGATGAAGTTGCTTCTCAGAAAATAGCAGAAGGTGCAATTCCTCTATGGGAAGTTGTTCCAACATTACCTCCAATTTAGAGGTACTACCCTTTCTTTTCCTTTTTCGAAATTAATGAATTATATTCCACACATTATCTTTTAGGTCATGGGATTTGACGATTCAGTATTACTTTGTGATGAAGTAGATCCAATTTTGAATAAGATATTAGAAGATAACGGGCTAAAGGTTTCATACGAACCGGAAATTACTTCTGAGCAAATATTGGAGAAAATTTCTAATTTTAATATTGTAATTGTTCGGAGTAGAACTACTATAACAAAAGAGATGATCGAAAAGGCAGATAATTGTAAGATTATTGCACGTGTTGGCGTTGGACTTGATAATGTAGATCAAGAAGCTGCCAAAACAAAAAACATTCGTGTAATTAATGCAGTAGAAGGTGCAATGAATGCAGTGGCCGAATTAGTATTGGGTTTAATGCTTTCTCTTGCAAGACAAACAGCAAGAGGTGATAGGGCAATAAGAAATGGACAATGGCTCAAAAAAGAACTCAAGGGAACTGAACTTAGAGGAAAATATCTTGGAATTATTGGTTTGGGTAATATTGGTAAACGATTGGGCAGACTTGCACATGCACTTAACATGAATATTATTGGATATGATGTAGTTCCAATTGATGAGGAATTCTCAAAAGAAGTTGGTTTGATGAAAGCTGATTTAGATACCCTCTTGCAAAGTTCAGATTATGTATCCATACATGTTCCGTTATTGGATTCTACATACCATCTTCTCAATGCACAAAAAATGTCTACAATGAAAAAGACTGCAAAAATTATCAATACATCTAGAGGTGGTGTTGTTGATGAGGATGCTCTATATGATGCTCTTAAAAATGGAATACTTGGAGGAGCAGCTTTGGATGTGTTTGAAAAAGAACCTGCCATTGGAAACAAATTGGCAGAACTAGATAATGTAATTTTAACGCCGCATATTGGTGCTCAAACAAAAGAGGCACAATCATTGGCTGCAAATGTTATTGCTGAAAAGATTATCCAGATTCTTCGTGGTGTCATCTAGAAATTCTCGTATAATTTCTGCCTGAACTTTAAAAATAAGTAAAAAAGCTTGACTTTTACGTGATTAATTGTCGTCTCTTCATTTTTAACGTCTATCTGGAAATTAAAATATCGTGTTAAATAATTCGAGTATGGATAAATTACAATCTGAAAAACGAAGACATTCTCCAAATCTTGATTCTCTTCTGAAAATCTCACTTGGCCTAATTCTGTTTACCATAATTTTTTCTGTGTTTGTCTATGCTGAAACAATATCTGTGGATATTAATGGTGTTTCTTATGATGTTGATTATACTGCAACTGGAATGACTTTAAACAGCATTGAGGCTGACTTGGATTTTATTTCATTGATTCTCTCTGTTGATGTTCCTGACTCTGATGGGGTACTAGATATTACATTTGAGCGTTCATTCTTTGATTCGACATTTCAAGGACTTGATGATGACTTTATTATTTTAGTTGATGGTGATGAGCCAACTTTTACTGAAACCGAAACTACTTCTCAAAGTAGAACCCTAAGTATTGATTTACCAGCCGGGACTGAGGAAATAGAAATCATTGGTTCATCTTTCGGTGAATCAGTATCAATTCCTGTAAAAGAAACACCAGTTGTAACACCACCAAAAGTTGAAGAAACACCAGTTGTAACACCACCAAAAGTTGAAGAAACACCAGTTGTAACACC
>CAZBBN010000085.1:0-436 GCA_964490195.1 uncultured Nitrosopumilaceae archaeon | reverse complement strand
ACCAAAAGTTCAGTGTGGATCTGGAACTGTTCTTAAAGATGGTATCTGTGTACTTGATGAACGATGTGGATCTGGAACTGTTCTTAAAGATGGAACATGTGTTCTAGATTCAACTACAAAAACATCTGAAACATCTGTAAAAGAAATGGGTAAAGAAACTGTAATTGCCTTTGTTACAGCATTTGTTATTGCTGGAACTGTTGGGCTTATTTTGGCACTTATATCTAAAGCTAGTAAAAATAAAACTAACTAAGTTTTTTATTATAACTAATTTCATAATTAATTATGAATTTAAAATTCATTTCATGGAAAATAGGTAGCATAAAATGAATAAACATTCAACTATTGTAATTATTTCTTCTTTGATAATTGTTGGTGCTGTGGCCTTTCCACTTTGGAATATTTTTGCAGTAAACCAACTACAATTACACGGTAC
>CAZBBN010000084.1:0-5976 GCA_964490195.1 uncultured Nitrosopumilaceae archaeon | reverse complement strand
AACATTCTCTGCAATAAACAGGTCTGTCGTCTTTTGGTTTGAATGGTATTTGACATTCATTTCCACAGTCACCGCATGTTGCGGTGAACATTTCTCTTTCTCTATCAAAGGACATGTCTTTCTAAATTTGAAGAAATACAGCCGTAATTAAACTGTGGGAAAAAACATCTATTGTTATAAACTAATTTTATTCCTTGAGAATAATGAGTATGAAAAGGTATGTGGCTACCAGAATAGCAACAATGTTTGGAGTCTTAATGATTACACTATTGATTACTATTTCCCTCGTAGGCTCCAATATGGACACCATACTAAAACAAGGAATAGTATTTCAAGTCAGATCAGAGATTACAGAAAATCCTGCAATCGCAGAGAGTTTTTCTTCAGTAGAGGAATTTGAGTCATTTGTTCAAGCCCAAATAGATCAAAGAACCAAAATTTTGGGATTAGATGATCCATGGTATTCTCCTCAAAGAGTAGGGATTTCAATGTACAAGATATTACTCCTAGATTTTGGTCACGCCACGTTCCTAACTAGCGATGAAGGCTCTTCGAATGTTAAAGACATACTTTTAGAAAAACTCCCAAGAACGGTTTTACTTTTTACAACTGCAACAATAATTATCTCTGTCATCGGAATTTTTCTAGGGGCTTTATCAAGTAGTAAAGTAGGTTCTGTAATTGATAGAGTAACATCTAGTTTTGCAATTATTAGTTCTAGTTTTCCTGTTTGGTGGATAGGAATGTTGATGATATTTTTGTTTGCATTTACATATCAGATATTTCCTGCCAGAGCAACTCCAGACATTTCATCATCCGATCCGGGATACATTGGTTCTTTGCTGTATCACATGACATTGCCATTAATCACAATTGTAATGATTGGTTTTGGATCATGGGCATATTTGGTACGAAATTTTATGGTTGGAATAATGCAGGAGGATTTCATCATGGCAAAAAAAACAATTGGAATTTCATCTAAAAAAATAATCTACACACATGCACTAAAGAATGCGGCACCTCCAATTGTAACTATTTTGGCACTCAGTTTATCAGGATCACTTGGTGGGGCAATAATTACTGAAGCAGTATTTGATTGGCCAGGAATGGGTAGATTGTATTTCGAAGCAATAACCGCGATGGATCTTCCAGTAATTATCGGTGCAACATATCTGCTTACGGTATTCTTTTTAATTAGTATATTCATCGCAGATTTGCTTTATGGCTATTTTGATCCCAGGATGAGGACAGGTCAATGAGTGGAATAACACCTCAAGAAATAAAACAAGAATTTCTTAAAAGTTGGATGGGTATTGCAGGAATTGCAATTCTTACAACACTTGTAGCAACATCAATTATTACGATGATTATAATTCCAGTTGAAACATTTCAAGAGTGGAATAATCCTGGAAGTTGGATCCTATATCCAAAAGTGGCAATCCCAATTTGGGTGAATATATTAATGACTGAAAAGATTCCAGAACACAAAATTTTAGAAAATCCAAGTGTTCAAACTATTTCACAAGATGAGATATCCCTGATTTCACATCAATTTGGATTAAATTTTGATTACGGTTATTTTCCAAAGGATTTCATCTATGTGTTTTCATCAGAATATGCAGGTTCGCCATTATTGAAAATGTCAGTGATTAGACCAGATGGCATTAAACTTGAATTATTGTCAACGTCACTTCCCCATTCTAATTCAAAAACAATTCACAGTGAAATGATTTTTTCAACAGATGAGTCAATAAAGAAAAATTTATCACTGCAGTCAGAAAAATTTCAATTTTCTCTTGACAGATTATCATCTGAAGACATTGTTTTCTCAAAAATACAAACAAATGAACCACTAAAAGGGAATTATATTTTTTCGGTGGATTTGTATGGAGTTAATTCTGAAAATCAAATTCACGAATCAAAATTAATCATTGGTGGAAAAGCTTTTGGAATTATGGGCACTGATGAATTAAGACGGGATTTAGCCGTTGGATTACTATGGGGCACCCCACTTGCATTGTTCATAGGGATTGTAGTTTCAATTGCATCAGTAGTCATGGGTTTACTATATGGCGTCTATGCAGGATTTAAGGGCAAAAAAACAGATGAGACCATGATGAGATTTAATGATGTAATCTATGCATTGCCAGCTCTACCATTTCTCATCATACTTTCAGTAACAATTAGCAACAGCATATTTTTGATGATCGGTTTTTTGATGATATTTGGTTGGGTGGGAATTGCAAAAGTAGCAAGAAGCATGTCACTTCAAATCAAAACTAGAGGATATGTAGATGCTGCAAATACGATGGGTCAAAAAGATTCCAAAATAATTTTGAAACATATTTTACCACAGTTACTCCCTTATGCTTTTGCAAGTATTGCAATTTCAGTTCCATCTGCAATAACAACGGAGGCAGGGCTAAGTTTTCTTGGGTTAGGAGATCCATCATTTCCAACATGGGGTCAAATTTTACACGATGCTAACATATTTGGAGCAGCAGCAAGAGGATTATGGTGGTGGATAATGCCACCAGGAATAATGATTGCAATTACTGGTCTTGCCTTTGTATTTATTGGAAATGCTCTTGACGCAATAGTTAATCCAAAACTCAAACGGTAGTCACACACTATAACTTCGAATAATATCCAAAGATGCATCACTAAGCTTGATTGTGTACGTTAGTGAATTTGGATCTTCTTTTGTTTCTGCCAAAATCTCAGTAAATTTTGTCTTTTCATCCTCTGTTGCTCCTGCTTCATGAGCACATAGATTAAACGCCTTAAGATTTAGATTGTTTTTGAGTAAGTACGCAATGAATTTTTTGTAATCATCAGTGTTTGTCCAAGAAATATTTTTTTCTTTACATGTCGCAATCCACACATCAACGGAATTATGAAAGATCACTTTTTTACGAATTTCATCTAGGGACATTATATCCTTTTAAAAGTCTGCACGTTGCATCTTTGATCCACATCGTGGACAAGTACCACCTTTGTGTTTGTTGTTGCAAACAAGACAAACATATCTAACTCCGCCAGAGCCACCTTGTGAACCCATTCCAAAGAAGCCGCCACCAGTTCCAGAGTCACTACCATACCCTCGCATACGACTCATGTATCGTTTTCTCAAGAATAATGGAAATACAATAAAGATTGCAAGTGCTGCGCCCAATCCATATGGGAATGGAAGCACCATCTGTAATCCGATGCTTACGGCAAGAGATGCACCTAGAAAAAGCAAATAAGTTTTGTAATTAAACAATTCAATAAAAGTACCTTGAAAAAGGTTATAAAGTTTTGGCAGTTTTTGTATATTACACCACGAGTATTTTTTATTCTCATATAATCGAAAGAGGAATTTCATTACCATTACTATCCCATGCAAAAATAGAATCATCATCATAAGGGGACTTTACAATAATTGAAACTAAACCAAAAAAATTATGTAAATCAGTTACAGATGGTTCTGCCGAACCACTTGGATGTGAATGTACAATTCCAAGATAGCTCATGTCAAAGGGTAAAAACGAATGCGGGAACCCTGCAAAAGTAGGACCAGTCTCACTAAATGGAGGAATTACAAGTCCATTAATTGTAATTTCACCATTCTTTGATTTTCCTTTTAGTATCAGAATCCCTTCATTAGGATGTTTCATTTGACAAAAAGAGAGAATGCTGTCAAGTACCTCTTTTTGAATCAAAACTCTACGCTCAAACTTTTTCTTTTTGAAAATCACAAAATTACTCCAATTTTGAACTAATTTAATTTAAGACGGGACTATGACATATTTTGTATTTGAAAATTGTCTTAATTTTTCTTCGATTTTACTAACAAATTGAGGGATCTTTGAGTTTATTTCATTTATTTCATTTTGAATGGTTTTAGATTTTAGTTCGGCATTTTCTTTAAAGGAAATATTTTTTTCAAGGTCATTTTCCAAAGATTGTAGATTTTTTGGTGTTAATAAATTCAAATCATTTTTTAGTTGCTCATATTTTTTAAAAAATTCTGAAATATGTTTTATAAATCCATCAAGTGCCTCTTCAGTTTCAGTAATTTGAGACAATGTCTTATCTACATCTTTGACTGAAATAGATTCAGACAATACTGCTTTTCGAATATTTTCTAAAATTACAATTATTGAATCTTTATTTTTTGGTAGAAGAATATTAAATGGATCTGTATTTAGTTTAGTTAAAATATTTTTTTGATCTTTATCCAAAGATGAAGCATATTCATATCTACTTAAAGGGCGAGAAATTTTTGTGAATTGGGTGTCAATCTCGTTTTTTATCTTCATTCTTTGATTACTAAATATGTCTAAACTCTGTTTTAATTCAAGATATTTTTTGTAATTATCTGATGACTTTATTTCTTCAATTGAAGCCTGTATAGATGAAATTTTTGCTTCTAGTGAAACTACATTGTCCTTTGTTGCAATAATTTTTTTTTCATTTTTGATGCGAGTTTCTTTTAGAGTTTTTATTTGGGAAATAGAATCCATTATCTCATCAGAAATAGATTCAGCATTATCAAAAATTTTTAGAATTTTATGAATTTCTGAATGGTTTTTGTTCATTACTTCAAGATTATTTTTCAATTGTGCAGCGTATTTTTTTGCAAAAATATGGATGACTCTTGTTTGCCTTCCTAAAACATCACCAACTTTTTTTAGAATTTGATTTAAAGTAGAATCTAGTTCTTGTGCATTTGCAATAGATGAAATTTCAGGAATGCTAATAACGCCTTTTTTAATTACATCGATTACCTGTTTTTTGCCTCTAACCACAATAATTGCCAGATGTTTATCAATATCATCGACATTTAGATTGTCTTTTTCAAGTACTTTCCCAATATTTATCAGATCATCAATTAATGGTGCAATGTCGTTTCTAAGATTTTTAATTTCAGAGAGAGTTTGAGATGTTCTTAATTCATGGAGATTAGTTAAGATTTTTGGCACGTCAGAAAGATGGATTTCCTTATCGTTAGCAATTTCCTCAGATGGTCCTTCATCTTTCTTTTTTTTACCCCATCCAAAGACCATTTAATAATATTGAACTAAAGGGATTAAAAACGGTTGTTCAATTAAAATTTAAAACACATCAGATTAGATTAGAATACATGGTAAAAAATCTTAAAAAATCATTTCATACTGGAACAGTTAAAAAAACAATTACAGTCAAGGCTTCAAAAGACAAGGTTTGGAGAAAAATTAGCAACATAGTAGGATTGCCAACATGGTTAGTGGATGTAAAAAAGACAGTTTATCGGTCTAAAAAGAAAAGAGGAATAGGAGCAATAAGATCAATCACTTTTGCAGATGGAAATAAAATAGAAGAGCATATTGTTGCATGGAAAGATAAAGAGTATTTCACATATGTTGCAACTGAGGGATTGCCATTAAGAGCATATGTTGCTACAATTTCAATCAAAGGGAGATCCAATAAACTTGTTGAGATAACATGGCAATCTTATCTAAACAGTAAAAAAATGTCGGAAAAACAATTCTTAGAATTTTTGGTGTTTATGGGTTCATTTTATGAAGCATCACTTGAAAATCTGAAGACATTACTTGAAAAATAGCATCAGAGTATTTACAAGTCAAAATGTAAATACGATAAATCAGGAAAAAAAGTATGAGCGATATGAGATTTGTCATAATTGGCATAGTGTTGGTGTTCACAGGATTTCTTGTCATAGGAGTATTTGGACATAATTTTCAGGCTGCAACCTTAGAATCAAACGAATTCGGTACATGTTACGAGTATTTTGATGACAAACCTCCAATTAAAATCAATTGTTCATCCAAGATATTTGATCAAACAGTATTCTTTTCAATAATTATTTCTCTAATTGGGGCAGGAATTATTTCATTAGTCAAAGGAGTCAAAGGAGATTGGGACAATAAAGTAAAACCAGAAGATATGGTAGGTCCTGATAGAAGGCAAACGGATGACTCTGACCAGGAT
>CAZBBN010000083.1:0-5996 GCA_964490195.1 uncultured Nitrosopumilaceae archaeon | reverse complement strand
CTGACAGTGGATCATAGTTTTCAGGTTGGGAAATTGAAGGAGGGATAATTTTTTTTATTTTAAATGAATTTCTGCCTATGGTTTCAATGTGGAGTTGCAATCCATCAAGTTCAACGTCTTCACATTTGGTAATTTTAGCAATTGTTCCAACTAATTTAGGAGAATTCCAACCATTTACGAAATTATTTTCATCAAGTAAACAAACACCAAATTGACCATCACCTATCATACAATCATCAACTAATTGCTTGTAGCGTGGCTCAAAAATTCGAAGAGGAAGTTCTTGTCTTGGAAATAGAACTAAATCCAATGGAAAAACGGGAATAATTTTAGTTTGTGTCAACAGTTGTATTGAAATGTTTCTAGATATATGGAATACGGATTTTTAAAATAAATTAAAATCCATTTTCATTAAGTATCAGGCCTAAAATGGCAGCACGAGTATGTTTTCCATATTCTGCTTGCTCAAAGTATTTTGCATTTTTAGTTTTATCAACATCAGATGATATTTCATCTATTCTTGGAAGTGGATGTAAAACTATTGAATCGTCTTTCATCTGTTTAATCAAATCTAATCCAACAACATAGCTTCCTTTGACCTTGAGATATTCTTCTTCATCAGGGAACCTTTCCTTTTGGATTCTTGTAACATAAAGAACATCAAGTTCATCTATAGTTTCTGTAATGTCAGTTGATTCAGTAAAATCTAGTTTCTTTTTAATTTCATAGACTGAATCAGATCTAATTTTTAATGATTCAGGAGAAATTAATCGAACATCAACATCATAGTTTCCAAGTCCATACAATAATGAGTAAACTGTTCGTCCATATTTGAGATCACCTACAATTCCAATTTTTATGCCATCAATCTTTTTCTTTTCTTTTTTGATTGTAAACAAATCTTGAATTGCCTGAGTTGGATGTTCTTCTGTACCACTACCTGCATTGATTACAGGTTTATCAGAAACTTCAGCTGCAAATCTACTTGAACCATCAAGAGTATGTCTCAATACAAGAATATCAGAATAAATCGACATTATTCGTACAGTATCAGCAAGACTTTCACCTTTTTGAGTAGAAGATGAGGACACATTTGAAATTCCCAGTGAATTTCCACCGATAGATGCCATAGCAGCATCAAAACTGAGTCGGGTTCTAGTGCTTGGTTCATAAAACAAATACCCCAAAGTTTTTCCTTTGCAGATTTCCCTTCTTTCAGATGGGTCTAACTGCATAATTTTGTCAGTTGCTGAAAATATTGTTTCTAGTGAATCCTTGTCAAAGTCTTTAATTGAGATAACATCTTTTTGATAGAACTGGTTCATTCTTTCAATAATATATACAGGTGACTATACAAAGTATTCTGATGGAACAGTCCGAACTTATGGTTCGACGAATCAAAGAAGGCACTGTAATTGACCATATTGATGCTGGCAAGGGCCTTCAGGTGCTCAGTGCATTAAGAATTGATGGGAGAGATGGTGAATTAATCACTATAGCACTAAACGTTCCAAGTGGCAAGTTTAAGAAAAAAGACATCATAAAAATAGAAAACAAGTTTCTAAAAGATGATGATACAAACAAGCTTGCAGTAATTGCTCCAAAAGCAACCATCAATATGATAAAAGATTTCAAGCTTGTAGAGAAGAGAAGAGTATCCCTTCCAAACGAGATTGATAGAATATTTCGTTGCTCAAATCCTGATTGTATTACAAATAGTACAGAGCACATTGAATCCATAATGGATGTCATTGACAAAGAAGGAAGAGTGCTCAAATGCAGATACTGTGCAAGAGTTTTGGATGTAAATAAGCTAAAATACAATTAATTGAAAAATTTGAAAAAGATGTTGTAGGACTATTGTCCTAAGATGATAAACATCATAACTATACCGTAGATTGCAATTGATTCAACCATACCTACGAAGATGAACACCTTAGATTGTAATGCTGGGTTCTCACTAATGACTGCAAGACCTGCTGCACCTACTTGGCCAAGACCTATTCCTGCTCCACCTGCTGCAATACCAAATGCTAAACCAGCACCAAGGAGTTTCATTGAGTCGCCACTAGATGCACCACCTTCTTGAGCAAATGCAACTCCAGTAGACCCTAGAATTGAAATTGCTGATGCTGCCAAAAGTAACATGACGATAGTTTTCATTTATGTTGGGGCTCCTTTAGGTCCATATTTAAATCATGATGAGGTAATTGTTCAAATTTGATCTAGTGCTTTCTTTTTGAAAGATTTCAGATTGTCTTTGACAGATGTAACAAATTTATCGTAATCTCCATCTAATTCTTTTTTTGAATTTTCAATTAGTTTTTTGATTTCTTCTTTTGTCATTATTTTCTACTTTCCATCTTTGCCTTGACTTTTTTTAACTTTGCGAATTCTTCTCGTTCTCTTTCCTCAAGAGTGGAAAGAATGAATCGAATTTTTTGTTGATATTGTGGAATAATTACATTTTCAAGTGCATTTAGTAATTTTTGTGTCTTTTCTAATGCTTTTGCAAGACTAAAGATAGAATTCTCATATTCGGCAGCTTTGCAAATTTTTGGCAATAGTTCTTTGATTTGTTTGGCGGCTCTATCAATTGAAGAGTTTGTATCTGCAAATCCATAAGGCATTGATTTTGTATCTTTTTCTGTAACTGATAATGCAGGAATTTTCACATCTACAACTCTACGTACATGAACTTCTACTTCCATAACCGGTGGTGTTGATTCTGCAACGGAATCAACTGTGTTAGTACCCAAGGCCAAGTATGCCTCATTAACCGATTTGTAAATATCTTGTAATGGATCCCAAATTCCACCTCTTGCTTTTGATGCTTCTTGAATCATCTCTTCAATATTTTTTAAGAGAACTTTACGTTTATCATCTAAAATTTGTTGAACCATTACGGCAACTTGTGTTGATTTTTTATATTTTAGAAGTTCAATTTTTGTTGCTGCAACATTTTGTCCAAATGACATTTAGTTAATCTTCCTTGTAATATTGGTCAATGAATTTATCTTTGATTTTAGTAATCTCATTCTTTGGTAATTTTGATACAATCTTCCATAGAATAGTAAGTGTTTCTTCAATAGTTCTATTCTCGTCAGTTGCTTGTGTAAGGAATTCTTTTTCAAAGACATCACCCACATCCATGTATTTGAGGTCAATTTCAGTTAATCCTGCTTTACCTACAATACCTGCAAGTGCTCTAACTTCTTGGGCTCTAGAATAAGCATCATAAACCTGATTTGAAACTTCACTATGATCTTCTCTTGTACTTCCTTCACCAATTCCGTCTTTCATCAGTCTACTAAGACTCATCAAAATATTGATTGGTGGATAAACTCCCTGTCTGAATAAATCTCTGCCAAGCACTACTTGTCCTTCTGTAATGTAACCAGTAAGGTCAGGAATTGGGTGAGTAATATCGTCAGATGGCATTGATAAAATTGGAACTTGGGTAACACTTCCTTTTTTTCCATTAAGTTTACCTGCTCTTTCATAAATTGTTGAAAGGTCAGTGTAAAGATAACCGGGATATCCTTTTCTTCCAGGAACTTCTTCTCTTGCTGCGCTGATTTCTCTGAGTGCTTCTGCATAGTTTGTCATATCAGTTAGAATAACTAGAACGTGCATTCCTAATTCAAATGCCAAATATTCTGCTACAGTTAATGCTACACGAGGAGTAATGATTCTTTCAATTGCAGGATCATCTGCTGTATTTAGAAATAGAACACTTCGTTTTAATGCACCAGATTCTTCAAGACTTCGTCTAAAATATTCTGCTTCACTGTATTGCACACCAATTGCTGCAAAAACTACAGCAAAGTCATCACTGGTACCAACAACACTGGCTTGTCTTGCAATTTGTGCTGCTAAAAGATTGTGAGACATGCCAGAACCTGAAAAGATTGGAAGTTTTTGTCCTCTAACTAGAGTAATCATTCCATCAATTACAGACACACCAGTTTGAATGAAATCTTTTGGATATTCACGTTGTTCTGGATTCATTGGTTCTCCGTTGATATCAATAAATTGATCTGCTATTGGATCTGGAAGTCCATCTTTTGGTCTACCCAATCCATCAAATACTCTACCAAGTACCTCTTTGGATACTGGCATTTCCATAACTTTACCTACAAATTTAGCCTTAGTTCCAGAGATTGATAATCCTGTAGTTCCTTCAAAGACCTGAACGATTGCTTTACCATTTCCTACTTCAAGAACTTTACCTAGTCTTCTCTCACCTTCTGTAGTTTCAATTTCAACTAGTTCATCAAATGCTGCATTTTCAACATCATCTACAACAACTAGAGGGCCTTTGATTTCTGCAATCTTACTGTATTGAACTCCGCCTTTAGTTGTCAATTTGGTACCTTCACTCCTGTAATTGATTTGAATTGTTCTTGCATGTCTTTATCTAATTGATCAAGTTTTGGCATTTCATCATCTTTGACATCCATTCTTGCTTTAAGAATTAAAGTGACAACATCCATTCCACGAATGTCAGCTAATGCTGCGCCTTCCTTTAGTGCTTGCTGACCTTTTCTGTAAAAGTCAACTAATAATTTTAATAATCTGTATTGTTTTTCAGGACTACAATAAGTATCAACATCATCAAATGAGTTTTGTTGTAGTAAACCAATTTTTACCATTCTTGCAACTTCAAGAATTAATTTTTCTTCATCAGGTAATGCTTCAGGACCTAAGAGTCTAACAATTTCTTTTAGTGTATCTTCTCTTTGTAAGATACCATAAGCTTCACTTCTAATGCTTAACCAATCTTCGTTTATATTTTCACCCCACCATTTTGCAATATCTGCAAGATATCCAGAATAGCTGTTCATCCAATTAATTGATGGGTAATGTCTAGAATATGCAAGTTTTGCATCCAAAGCCCAGAAGGTTTTGATAAATCTCATTGTGTGAGTTGTAACTGGTTCTGTAAAGTCACCACCTGAAGGGGATACAGCTCCAATCAAAGTAACTGAACCATCACGATCTGGACTTCCAGAAGCTCTAACACGACCTGCTCTTTCATAAAATTCTGCTAATCTTGATGCAAGATATGATGGATAACCTTCTTCTGCAGGCATCTCTTCTAATCTACCACTCATTTCTCTAAGTGATTCAGCCCATCTACTTGTAGAGTCTGCTACAAGTACAACGTCTTTACCCATATCTCTATAATATTCTGCAATTGTTACACCAGTGTAGATACTTGCTTCTCTTGCTGCTACTGGCATGTTACTAGTATTTGCAACAAGAACAGTTCTATCCATTAGTGGTTTTCCACTACGTGGATCTTTAAGATGTGGGAATTCAACTAACACTTCAGTCATCTCATTTCCTCTTTCACCACAACCAATGTAGACTACAACTTGGGAATCTGCCCATTTTGCAATTTGGTGCAATGTAACTGTCTTTCCTGTTCCAAATGCTCCTGGAATTGAACCAGTTCCGCCTTTTGCAATTGGGAAGAATGTATCAATCACACGTTGTCCAGTAAGTAATGGAACTGTAGGATCGTATCTCTTATTGTAAGGACGTGGTTTTCGTACAGGCCATTTGTGATACATTTTGAGTGGAATGGATTGTCCATCTTTCTCAGAATTTGCAAGTACGGTTTCTAAATCATAATCTCCTTCAGATACAAGGTTTGAAATCTTTCCGCCAGGGTGATTTGGTGGAACCATAATAGAGTGTTCAATAAGATCAGTTTCTTGAACAGTACCAATTACATTTCCAGCTGCAACTTCATCACCATTATTTACTGTTGGAACAAAATGATATTTTTTTGTCATGTCAACTGGAGTAGTTGTAATGCCTCTGCCAATGAATGAGCCAGAAGCTTTTGATAGTTCTCTTAGTGGTCTTTGAATTCCATCATAAAGTTGTCCTATAATTCCAGGACCTAATAATACACTGAGTGGGTTTCCAGTACCAACAACAGGCTCACCTGGTTTTAATCCACTTGTTGACTCATAAACTTGAAT
>CAZBBN010000082.1:0-6031 GCA_964490195.1 uncultured Nitrosopumilaceae archaeon | reverse complement strand
ATCGGCTCAAAGTCCCGACAGAATTACGATTCTTGATGATTTTGGAAATTATGATCGTGGTGAACCTCTTTTTATTTATGGACAAATTGCAAGCATTACTGGTGATTCTTTTTTAATAATGCAAATTTTTAATCCTAAAGGCGACATATGTCAAATACAACAACTTGTGCCACTATCAAATGGTGTTTTCATAACAGATGTGATTCCACTAAAAGGTAGAATTTGTGGACTTTCTGGTGAATATGAAATCAAATTGTTTTATGGGGGTTATTCCAAATCTACAATATTCACTGTATCATCCTCAACTTTTTCTGAATCAAACAATGACGAAAAAATTTCTCGTGCACAAAATTTGGTAAATGATCAATCCTTGTTAATCAGTACAATGTTTGATATTTCATCACCTGTATTAAATCAAACATCAAATAATTTATCTGAATTAGAATCCACATATGTTGATTTGTGGAGTGAATTTTTTGTAGATGATTTAATACTTGATGTTGATCCCTTACTTAGACCTGCAATATCTTCCTCACTAGATTCTGTTCAAAAATTATTAGATGAGGATGCAATATCTTTTGATATTGCAAAGTCTATTGACAGAACAATCTATTCTGTAATATTTAATTATCAAATTGGTGATAAAACAAAGGCAATTGATTTGTTAACTGATGTCTTTGTTGATATCAGAAATGTAACTCCTGAAAAGGCTACCATTCAAAGAACTCCTACTTTTGATGAATTAGAAGAGACACTGCTTAACTTAATGAAAAAATCCGATACTGTGATGAGCAAACCTGTAAAAAATGAAGTGGGTTTTATTTTTGCTAGGGGAACTGCACCAGTTTATTCTGATGAACTAAACGAGCTAATTGATATTCTTTCTAAATCTAGATATCTTGATGTTATTTCTAGAAAAGAAAGTGATCTTTACAGATTGGTTCAAAGCGATTGGGGCTCTCTTAAACCCTCTTTGATGAGTAAAGAATCCATAGAAGAATTAATTGATTCCAAAACACGTGTTTCAGAATTACATCAAGCTGCAATTTTATTGCGAGAACTAGACACTGTTGAGCGATTTATTTCAAATGATTCTGAGGAAAATAGTGATCTTGCTAATCTTATCATGCCTGATTGGGATGATTTAGAATCCGATCTGGCCTTGGCAACATCAGTTCAAAACATCTTGGATTCGGAATCTGAGATAAAACAAATGGCTCAGATAATAGATATCTCTTCAAGAATTAACAAGAGTGTTGAAATTTTACAATCTAGTGGGATTGATCCTGATCTTGTATCTGATTGGAAACTACTTCTAGGAAGAGTAGAAAATGCTAAATCCCCAGATGAAATTTTAGAGATTGTTTTAGAATTTGATCAGTCTATGGTTGATCTCAGAGAAAAACGAAACCCATTGATAGTTCTAGAATTTCAATACAAGACTATGAAAGAGAAGGCTGAACTTCAAGCAGATTACGAAAACCTATTTCTAATTAATAATGCTCTTAAGATTTTAGATACTGCCAAACAAATGGAATCTGGTAATCCTTCAATTACTAGAATTGATAGGATTGAAGTTTTGTTGACTTGGGTAAGCGAGAAAGCCCCTCAAATTAAATCTGATTTGGATTCTTATGATAAAGGTGCATTCAAAGTACGTGCTAGTGATATTTTACAACGTGCAAAATCTCTTGAAAACTTGGTGGAACTTAGTTTAACAAAGAATCGCTTCTTGCCAAACTATATTGAATTCACTGAAAAATTCAATGAAAAAATTGATGACGTAAGAGATCTTGTAATTAAAAATGATTTTGATCAGGCTGATACGCTAGTACGAGAATTGTTTGATGAATGGACTCTTGTCTCACAAGCTTACGCAAATGACCCTCTTGGTTCTGATGTGGGATACACTGCGGATGAAATAAAACGTATCGAATTCCGTAAAAAACTCGATTCTTTCTCAAATATGGTCTCTACTTTTTACAACAATGAATTTTCTGCACACATTGATGAGTATAATCAAATGATGGATGATGCAAATGAATTAATTGATATTGCAAATTTTGTTGATGCCGAATCTAAAATTTTAGAAATCGGTGACTATCTTAGTGAATATTTAGTTTTGAAAAATCCAAAAATCATCTATGACATCTCGTTTGATAATGAAAAAGATATTTGGGTTCTCAATGGAGCAACTAAAAAATCTATCTTTGATAGACGAGAAAATCTATACGTAACTGTATTCAATATGGATGGCAGTACTCACAGTAGTTTGAAATTTACTGATACTAAACAAGGTAACTTTTACACTCAATGGATTGCACCAACAGATCCTGGTCTATATGTTGTAATGTTGCAATATCAAGATTCAAAAGCTACTCAGATTGTTCATGTTGAAGAAGAATTTGATTACAAATACAGCACATCTGATTTGAGCATGGTTGAATTAGCTCGTGAATTTGAAGAACTAGAATCATTTGCAGAAAAATTCGGTGGTGAGAATTTTGCTAGTAATTCTAGATTTACATCTGTAATTACTGAAATCAAATCTGGTTTTACTGATAAAAATGCTGAAAGTGTAGATGAAAATATTGACGAATTAAAGATGATTATTGAAAGATATCTTCCAATACGTTCCAGAACTGCCGTGATTGAAGCCTCATATGATGATGACAAATTGATTGTATCTGGAGCAGTTCAGAAAACAATTGCATTTAGAGAGGATCTATTTGTTGACATATTTGATCAGAAAGGAAATTTAATGGATGAGATAGCACTTAAAGATAATTCTTCAGGATTGTTCTCTGAAGTTATGTCCAAACCTTTTGATCCTGGTCTTTATGTAATTCAATTGGAATATCACGATGTTCGAGTAACTGACTTTTTTAATGTAAAATGATTATTTTTTCCCTTTAACTAAATTGAAGAGCTGTCTTACTGCGAGTTTTGGATGGTGAGTTGCAAGCTTTATCATATTTGACAAGCCAAAATCTGCTTTGATAAAATCAATAAACTCTTCAGGTTTCAATTCTTTAATTATGTCTAATTCCTTATCCCACTCTTCGTCTGATAGTCCAATCCATCTGTTTTGCACTTTACCTGCTGAATTAATTTTTGACTCTATTTCTTTTCTCCAATTTTCTTCATAGGAATATAATGCAGTTTTATCTGTATTTCCTGATTTGATGGCATCTGATGCTACTTTTCCTGCTACTCTGCCGAATTTTATTGCATATCTGATACCTTCTAAAACTAATGGATTAGCTTGACCTGCAGAATCTCCAACTAAAATTAAATTATTAAACACTGTCTTTCTTGACAATCCATCATTTGGAATTAATCCATAATGAAACTCTAATGGTGATATTTTTCCGAGTTTTTTAATGGGGCCTATCTTTGAATCAATCAATTCTTTGAGTCTTTGTGTTGGATCCACATCTGATTCTGGCTTACCTATTCCTACTCCGATTCTTACGACATCATTTCCTACAGGAAAAATCCATGCATATCCTGCAGGTGAATATTGTTGTCCTACCATTAACCACCACGTTTCAGAATCCACGTTCTCAGCTTTTACTTCATATTCAGCTCCTGCTCCAAACCTTTCCCATTGAGTTACAAAACCCATAGCTTTACAAACAGTTGAAGGAAATCCACTTGCATCAATTACTACTTTTGATTGAAATGTAATTTTTCCATCTGGTCCAACGCCGCTTACCCCTACAATGTCTTCTTTGTCATTTTTTAGAACTTCATTGACGTTAACTTTGACAAAAATATCAGCTCCTGCTTTTTGTGCTTCTTGTGCTAACCATCTGTATGTTTTTCTAACATCTAAAACCGCAGCTCTCGGTGCTGAATCCCTTATTGTAACTTCGTTGTTTGGCGAACAAAATGAGAAATTTTTAATTGGATTAAAACAATCATCTGGAATCCCAAATTCCTTGATATTTTGAATCCATGTTACTCCACTGGTTCTAACCGTTTCTGCAATTGAATTTTCTTTTTCTAATAATGCAACTTTAATTCCATTTTTTGCAGCTGTTAATGCAGCTGATGATCCTGCTGGACCTCCTCCTACTATAACTAAATCATAATGATGTTCTTCTAGCAACTTAATTCAATCAATAGTATCTAGGATATAATTTTGAGGTATTTGTTTTGAAATCATTTCTTTAAAACTGGGGTGCCTGATGTATCGTTTTCTCTTTCTGAATCAAAGGTTTGCATATGTGCTAGATCTCTATGCATGTAACTATGAGTCTCTCCTTCACTCTTTCTGCAGAATTTTAGATGAATTGTCTCTTCTATTTTTAATGTCGTTTCATTTTCATGAAATATGTGTTTTCCGCAGTCAGGGCATATGAATTCAGGCATAAACTCCGTTTGTATCAAATCTATTTAGATGTTTCAGACAATATTGAATTGACTATTTTATTCTTGAACCGAAACTTTAGATGTTTGCAAATTAATGATTATTTATGGATGATTCTCAAATCTCATCTTTTCTTATGTGGTCTGTTATTACTGGAATTATTATGGTGATTACTGGATTAAGTTATCGTGCATATTTGAGGACAAAGAATGATGAGATCTCTTCATCTTGAAAAAAAAGGATTAAGAGGATTGGCAATTGCTGAAAGTTTTGTACCCAATTCCTCAAAATCTATTTTATCTGGAATCGTGATGAGGAGAGATTTCATTATTGATGATTTTGTATTTGGAAGTGCAACATTAGGTGGTGATGATGCTACTGATACCATTTTGAAGATGTATGCCGAACTTCAGAGACCTGATGTCAGCTATGTATTGATCTCAGGTTTGATAGTTTCAATGTATAATATTGTGGATATCAAAAAATTATTTGATTCTCTAAAACTTCCAATTATTGGTGTTTCATACAATGATTCTCTTGGAATTGAAGATGCACTTAAACACCATTTTCCAAATTCGTTTGAATCCAAAATTTCAGAATATCATAAATTGGGAAAACGAGAAAAAATTAATCTACAAACAGGTTATGGTGTTTTTATTAGATCTGAAGGTTGTACATTAAATGATGTTAAACATCTTCTTAATGATTTAACATTACATGGCTCTATCCCCGAACCTATTCGTGTGTCTAAACTACTTGCAAAAAAATTGCTTGAAAAAGGATTATCCTTCTGAAGCTGTTTTACCGCCATCTACATTCAGGATAGTTCCAGTCACCCAATTAGCTTCATCTGATGCTAAATAGAGTACTGCATTTGCAACATCTATTGGTTCACCGATTCTTGCAAGGGGTAATCTCTCTTCAAGAACTTTTCTTGCTTGAGGATCATCCAGATATGGTTTGATCATTCCTGAATTGATAATTCCTGGATTTACACAATTACATCTGATATTTTTTCTGGCATATTCTACTGCAATTGATTTTGTAAACATGGAAATTGCAGCTTTAGTGGCTGAATATACTGCCAAATGCACTCTTGGTATTGCTCTTTCACTTGAAATAGAGCCAATATTTACAATAGCCCCACTTTTTACATCTGACATTTTTGAAAGGACTGCTTTTGTTATGTGAAATACTCCTAACAAATTCACATCTATGAGTTTTTTAATTTCAGAATCTTGCATTTCATGAAAATGCACAGGATCATTTATTGCTCCAGCATTATTTACTAAAATATCTATTTTACCATAAGTATCCATGATTTGATTAACTGTTTGTAGTGCTTGTGATTCATCTGTCAAATCACATGTTATTGATGCTGTCAATTCTTCATCTCCAATCTCTTTTCTTGCTTTTTCTAATCCTTCTAGGCCTCTTGCAACTAGAACAACCTTTGCTCCCTCTTCGGTGAATCTTTTAACAATTCCTTTACCTATGTCGCTTGATGCCCCTGTAACTATGGCAACTTTATCACTTAGCCTCATACTAGCACCAAGAACTCATAACTTATAGAATTTTTGTTTAACTTCGTTCGTAAATTTTGTTTTATAATTTTTAGGCAAGATGGCCCGTACTTGTTGGGTGGTAGTTCACTTG
>CAZBBN010000081.1:0-6059 GCA_964490195.1 uncultured Nitrosopumilaceae archaeon | reverse complement strand
CAGAAAAATCAAATTGTCAATAATTTCAAAAAAACTATAAGAGAATGGTATGATGAGTGGATAAACAATCATTACATGTAGAATGAGATCAATATCTAGAAATCACAAGACAGGCTATACGATTAAAGAATCTACCAGAAATTAATTGATAGTCAAGATGACAAAGTAATGTTAAACCAAATAAGAAAAAAGAAAGGCTAGATATTCAAAAAAAGAACTCGATCAAAGGAAACAAGATAGTTGAAAAGAATTTAGTTTTAATTAAAAGATCAGAAATTTGTAAATTCAAGAATTCTCATGATAAGATATGAAAAAATAGGGAAACATGTCCTACCAAAATTACTGTTTTTTGTGCCTATTCTTATGAGAAATGCCTAGATTTTGGCTCTGAATCACAATTATAAGCATCATTTAACTTGTATAGATTATTGCCAGGAAATTCAATTGGTCAGCATCTTGTTTTAACAAGTTTTGGTGAAAGCCATGGAAAAGCTATTGGTGCAGTGTTAGATGGTTGTCCGGCAGGTTTAGAAATTGACGAGAAGGAAATTCAGAAAATGTTAGACTTGAGAAAACCAGGTCAAAACATGATATCAACACAAAGAAAAGAAGGAGATGTTGTAGAAATTGTTTCAGGAGTTTTCAGAGGATTTACAACAGGGGCACCAATTACAATGTTAATTTGGAATAGTGATCAAAAATCAAAAGATTATGAAAATTTAAAAACTAAACTAAGACCAGGACATTCAGATTATCCTGCAATGGTAAAATACAATCACTTCAATGATCATAGAGGTGGAGGTAGATTTTCCGGAAGACTAACTGCAACACATGTAATGGGTGGAGCAATTGCAAGAAAATTACTCAAGGTATCATTAGGAATTGAAACAAATTCATTTACATCACAAATTGGAAAAATTAAGATGGAAAAAGAATTCGATGAAAAAATGATATCATCAATTTACAAAAATGAAGTTAGATGTCCTGAAAATAAAACTGCAAAAATAATGAGAGAAAGTATTTTGAATGCACGTAAAAAAGGAGATTCGCTTGGAGGAATTATCGAATCAATTACCACGCATGTTCCAGTTGGTTTGGGTGAACCAATTTTTAGTTCATTGGAATCGGATTTGAGTAAAGCAATTTTCTCAATTCCATCAGTCAAAGGTATTGAATTTGGTTCAGGATTTAGAGGCTCAGAGACGCATGGTTCTGAAAATAATGACTTGTATACAATAAAGAAAGGAAAGATAATTACAAAAACAAATAATTCAGGAGGAATTCTTGGAGGAATTTCAAATGGAATGCCAATAACTATGAGAATTGCATTCAAGCCCGCATCATCAATTGCACAAAAACAAAGTACAGTTGACATCAAGACAAAAAAGGAAACAATTCTTCAAGTAAAAGGAAGACACGACCCATGCGTAGTTCCTAGAGCCCCACCTGTAGTAGACTCACTTGTGGCCTTGACCATAGCGGATCATGCATTACTTGCAGGGGCAATCAAGCCTGTTCTGTAAGAAAATGTCAGATATCAATAATCTTCGAAACAGGATGGATGAAGTTACACTTGAAATGATAAAGTTACTAAAAACTAGAACAGATATTGCAAAAGAAATTGGTGAAGTTAAAAAAAATATTGGGAAAGGAGTAACAGATGAAGTCAGAGAAAATAATTTACGCGGAAAAGTAATTTCATTATGCAATGAAATTGGACTTGATGAATCTATTGCGACAAAATTTTTCAATTTCCTATTAAATGAATCAGTGAAAGTGCAATCAAACAATAAACAAACACATCTCTCAATTTTTCTAAAAGCAAAAGCAATGGAGCAACAAGGAAAAAAAATAATCCACATGGAAGTAGGAGAGCCAGACTTTTTGCCACCACCCATTGTGAAAAAAGCATTGGAAGAAGTTTTCGATAAAGGATTTTTAAAATATGGTCAAGTAAGAGGGAGACCAATATTCAGAGAAGCACTTGCAAAATATGTTTCTAAAAAATTCAACACAGATGTAACTGAAGCCAACATCATTGTTAGTCCAGGTGCTAGATTTTCAATCTTTACTGCAATTACAACACTCCTTAATCCAGGGGATGAAATGATAGTGATTGAACCTGCATGGCCTGCATACAAAGATTGTGCACTAAATGCAGGAATCAAAGTAAGAACCGTCAATACAACTCTAGAGGACAAATGGGAACCATCAGTGGGGCAGATCAAAAATACAATTAATTCAAACACAAAGATGATTGTACTAAATTATCCAAACAATCCAACAGGCAAGATACTTTCTGAAAAAGTACAAGACGAAATTGTTGAATTGGCAAGACAAAATGATCTGTATGTACTTAGTGATGAAATCTATTCACAATATGCAAAAACTAGTTGGAAAAGTATCCTATCATACAATTACAAGAAAAGCATAGTTACCCAATCATTTTCAAAATCCCATGCAATGACAGGTTTTAGAATTGGGTATGCCATAGCATATGCTGAAATTGTTGAAAAAATGGCAAAATTAGAGGCATTATGCCTAACAAATGTGTCAGAACCCGTCCAATATATTGCCATGAAAGCACTTGAGGCAGACACGACCAACAATTCTAATACAGTCCAAAATAGACTAGATATGTTGTCTGAAAAAGCATCTAAAATGGGACTGGATTTCCTAGTTCCAGATGGTGCTATGTACATTTTTGCTCGAATTAATCAAGAAGGATTTGACGGAGTTCAATTTGCAAATAGTACTCTTGAAAAAGGACTTGCCGTAGCCCCAGGAGAAGGATTTGGGAATTACAAGAATTTTATCAGAATTTCTGCATGCCAGAATGATAAAACACTAATTGAGGGAATGAATATACTGAGTAACATTATGAGTGAAGAGCAATGAAGAAGATAACAGTTGTGGGTGCAGGAGGTCAAATGGGGCAATGGTTTGCCAAATATTTTGCAGATAAAGATTTTGAAGTAACAGGATATGATTCAGAAAATAAAATTTCAGGTAAAAACATCACAACATCAGATTCTTTAGTCGGTTCGATTTTAAAGGCTGATTATGTAGTGTTATGCACACCCACAAGAAGAACACCAGAAATTATCAGATTGATTGCAAAAGAGATGAAAAGAGGAACGTATCTCATAGAAATATCATCTGAAAAATCAAAAGTGGTTTCATCATTATCAAAAATGCCAGATAAGATCAATCCAATTTGTATTCATCCAATGTTTGGTCCCGGAACAAAAATTATCAAAGGCCAAAATATAATTTCAGTCCCAATTAAAGATGCTAAAAAAGAATTGACAGTTGCAAAATCATTGTTTGAAGGAGCAAACTTTGTAACAATTGATGCAGCAGAACATGATAAAAAAATTGCAGTCATTTTAGGATTAACACATTTGATGAACTTAGTTTTTGCAAATATAATTTCAAAAGATGAAAAAATGAATCTCACGGAAAAAATGTCAGGCACAACATTTAGAGTTCAAAAAACATTGGCAGAAAGCATCATGACAGAATCCCCAGAACTGATTGAAACAATTATTGCAAATCCGGAAATTAGAAGAGTTGCAGAAGAGCTTTGGAAAGATATTGGCAGATTACTTACTGCTGTTCAAGAATCAAAGACTGAAGAGATAATCACATACATCAAAGAATGTCAAGAAAGACTTGCCAAGCATACAGATACCAAGGAATCTTACAAAAAACTAACTAAAATGGTAAAATCCATTGAAAAATAGCAGACATGCGTTCAACAAAAATTGTCACATCATTCATTAGAAATAATGATAAATTACTGATTCTCAAAAGAAGTGACAAAGTAAAATCAATGAAAGGACTTTGGGCAGGAATAAGTGGAATTATTGAAAATGATGAAGAGCCATTGAAAAGAGCAAAAATTGAAATTTTTGAAGAAGTTGGAATAACAGAAGACAAGATCACACTTGTAAAATCTGCAGAAGGAATGCGGGTGAATTCTCCGCAATATGAAAATCACGAATGGGAGATATACCCATTTTTGTTTGAAACAGAAAGTCCAATTATTGAGCTTAACTGGGAAAATTCAGAATTCGAATGGATAAACATAGAAGAATTAGAAAATTATGAGACAGTTCCTAGTCTTCAAAAAGTCTTATTCAATTTGTTGTAAATTATTATTTTCTTTTTCGTATTTTTTTTGTTGTGGCAACATCATGTAAACACATGCACCACCACACATTGTACATGGCACATTATTTCCAGGATGCTGTCCTGTTCTACTATGAATCTTGGCTGCTTCTTCAGGATCTATAGATAATGCAAGTTGCTTTTCCCAATCCAAAGTACGTCTAGCTTCTGTCATCTCTAAATCCCATTTGATAACCTTGTCGCGAATTTTAACAAGGTCACCTGCATGAGCTGCAATTCTATATGCCATTAATCCAGCTTTTACTTCTTCAGCATTTGGCAAAGCCAAATGTTCAGAAGGAGTAAGATAACACAGAAGATCTACACCTTCGCTTGCTGAAACAGCTGCTCCTATTGCACTTGCAATATGATCATGACCAGATGCAATATCAGTAACCAAAGGACCAAGGACATAGTATGGCACATCACCAATTAGAGATTTTGCCAATCTTACATTTGCTGCAACTTCATTTAATGGAACATGTCCGGGACCTTCAACCATGACTTGAATATCTTGATCATGAGCTCGTTTTGTTAATTGAGAAATATTTATCATCTCTTGAACTTGCAATTCATCATGAGAATCTAAGATGGAGCCGGGTCTAAGTGCATCTCCGAGGCTAAATGTAACATCATATTTTTTTGCAATTTCAATCAAATAGTCATAGTGAGTCAAGTATGGATTTTCTTTATCATGTTTTAACATCCAAGCAGCAGTTATTGTGCCACCTTTACTTACAACCCCACCATATCTTTGAACTTTAAGAATTCTTTTTGCAATGTCTTTAGTAATTCCACAGTGAATTGTTGTATAATCAACTCCATCTTTTGCATTATTTTCAAATGCATTTAGATAATCATCTTCTGTCAAATTCAAAGGATTTTTGTGAACTTCCACACCATAATTATAAGCCTCATAAATTGGAACAGTTCCAAATGTAATTGGTGCTGAATCCATAAGAGTTTGTCTTATCATTTTAACATCACCACCATCACTAAGATCCATAATTGTATCTGCATGGTATTTTATTGCGACTTTTGCTTTTTCAATTTCTTCATCCAGATTGACATTTAGAGTTGAAGTTCCAATGTTGACATTTACTTTGGTTTTAAGACCTTTACCAATTCCAACATTATGAATTCTTTGTGTCCTTACATTATTACTTGGAATTATGATTGAACCACGTGCAATTTTTGGAATAAGCCAATCCAATGAGACATCTTCGTCTTTTGCAACTTGTTTCATTTCATCAGTTGCGACACCGCGTCTAGCAGAAGTCATCTGTGTTGCCATAACATAATCTATGTTGTTGCCTGATTTAAACAATCGTGAAAAATGAAAAAATTACTGATCGCTTAATAATTACTTGGCACCATATTAAGAAAATAGATCGATCTTAAATGTAAGGATGGCGTAAAATATCAGTATGAGATTAATAAAAGAATGCATGCATTGTGGCAGGGAATTTTATAGTTTAAAAGATGATTTTTGTTCTTTTGATTGTGTGATCCAATCATCATCATAATTTTGAAATTAATCTAGACCCAATTCTTTTTGTAGAGTTAGTTTTTCAGATTTTATTCTAAAGATTCTATCCATAATAGGCGTGAGTATGCGCTTAGAATCATCAGAATTTGTAAAATTTTCCTTTATCTCCTCTACTCTTTGAATTAATTCAATTTCAGCTGAAATTAGAGAAATGTATTTTCTAAGTTTTTGATTTTCAGATTTTAGAGATTCAATTTCAGAGATGTTTGTCATCTTGGAGGGCTCCAACTTTCTTCAATGTCTTCAGCGTTTGTAGATACAAGGTATTGTTTACCGGTTCTGCCAAGTTATAGGGACATTAATCATTTGTCCATCTTCCTGACTCGCCACAATCGAC
>CAZBBN010000080.1:0-6089 GCA_964490195.1 uncultured Nitrosopumilaceae archaeon | reverse complement strand
TCAGGACTTTTTTGTCCATGTTTGTCTTTTTCTTTTTTAATTTTTTAGTATCTGTAATATCTTCAATTATGAAAACTTTTTCATCATGTGATTTTAGTTTTGATTTATTATCATAAATGATGTTTGTCGGGGAAGATTTCAGGACTTTTTTGTCCATGTTTGTCTTTTTCTTTTTTAATTTTTTAGTATCTGTCGAGTTTTTCAGTGTCCAGACAATATTCCTAATATTGTATGAAGAGGACTTTTCCACATTATAATCTCCCAAGGATTTATTCATAATATCTAAAGTGTTGAATCTTATTAAAAACCAACTATCTGATTATCTTTTTAATGGAAGAGATGATTTTTTCCAATCCTTTTTCCTTTTTATTTATTGAAACATAAAATGTAACATCATTTTTTTGTAATATGACAATTGTGACTTTTTGATGTTGCAAAACAACGTGCTCCAATTTTCCAACTGTATTGACAGTCTCTTTTCTTAACGACATTAAAGTAGAAATGATAAAAAATTCGTTCTTTATTTGTTCAGATTTTAACAATGGTTTTAGATTAGGTTTTACAAGCCCTGTCAATGTTCTGCCATATGCATTAATTACACCTGCATATCGTATACTGTTGGATAATTTCAGAATACTCTGACATTGCTTCCTGTATTTTATTACAGTGTCCTTCCATTTGTCAGCAGGAGTTTTTACCATAGAGTGATTCGATTTATGAAACTAATAAGGATTCTTACTGAAAGTTTTTAGAACAAAGAAATTATTTTTAATGATGAGAGAGTTTGGATTCTTTATCTAGTTTTTTCTTTAATTCTAAATTTTCTTTTAATAATTTGTTATTTTCATTTTGAAGTGTTTCTACAGAATTTTGTCTAGTGTATAACGGATGTCCTGGAGGGATTATTCCAGAGGTCATTGTTAGCAATCCTGCAGCATGTTGTTGATACATTTGTTGAAATCCTTGCAGTTTTTGGTTTATTGTTTCAGCATTCTTTAAAAATTGCTCCTTCATAGGATTTTCATAGATTTTGAACATCGGATTTGTGAGACTTGGTGGTAATCTCGGAAATTGAAATGCCATGTGAGGGATATTTGGATTTAGTCCGTAAAGGTCTTGTAGGTGCTTCATTGCTAAATTATCCAACAAAATTGGTTCAAATTTGCCATATTTCTGCATTGCTTTAGGCGTATGATATACTGTTTTGTAAAATCTCAGGCGTTTTTGCTCAAATTGAGTTGATCGCTGATCCTTATAGATTCGACATTTAGATCGCTTGTATAGATGATTGAGTCAAAAAAGACGTGTCTCAAATGTAAAAAAGACATCAAAGAAAAAGATCTACATAAAATTGTAATTTACGTAGTCCAAGAAAAATTTACAGAGCTCCATTATGAACACGTAGAATGTCCTGACAAATTTACCGTTTAGAATTTATCTTGAGGATCATCCTTTGAATTCATATACTTTGTAAATATCTCCAGTTAATCTGGATCTGTATCTCCATTCATTATTTTTCCAAATGATTTGAAGAAATTGCTTTTGAGTTGCAGGATGTAGTTTTTGATAGACATCACTACCAATCAAAATCTGGTTTGGTTTTGCCATGTTTTGAATTTTTGCTGCAATGTTCATAGCAGGCCCCATTAAATCAACGTGAGATTGTTCTGCATCTGAACCGTATCTTACAACAATGTTTTGTCCAAAATCCATTCTAATCTTAACCATCAGATCTGGATAATCATATTGATTTAGAATTGGATTAATTCCTTTTTGAATTACCGATATCATTGATTTTGCACAGGTTACAGCATTGTCTGCGGCTAATAATGAATTACCTTCTGCAATAAAATAACCTATCACAGCATCCCCTACAAATTTCAATACATATCCATGATGCTGTCTAATCACGGATGCCATCTCTTGTGAAAACGAACTAACAATAATTGCGATTTTTTCAGCAGGCATTTCTAATGTCATAGTAGTGGAACCTACCAAATCCACATACAATACAACCATGTCTAACTTTAAAAATACATTTTTTCTTAGAAATTTTTCAGATTCATCAGCCATTCCTGAATACTCATAACCTTTTTTGAGAGATCCCCAGACTCGCTTTTGAGTTTCCAAAATCATAGTTTCAAAATCTACGGTTTGATCTTGGTTTTTGCTTAGAAGCATATCTACCATGGCGTTATTTTTTTCAAGTGTTTTAATCGATTCCTCTTCTTGCTTTATTTCCGTATCTTCAGTCATCTTTACATCATCGCTCTAAATGAAAATTAATCTCACAAAATATGCCTTTGCCTCTTGTTCCCTTGTACATTTTATCATAATTATCTCTTTTTTACAATGAATGTGTGAAATAGAAGTTTTAGCCATGCCTAAAGTCCAAATTTTGGATATTTAGAGATTGATGAAGGTTTAAGGAGAGTGATATTTTGTTACTTTTTGTGCGTTTAGGAACAAGATCCCCTAATGAATTCATTCAATTACTAAATCAAAAAAATGAAGTGATTCAAAAAAAATGCCTTGAAAATATTAGCAATCTAACAAAAACGATTGACGTCAAGGTAATGTTGGGAGATTCTACCATAACAGAACAAAAAACCTTTGATCCTAAACTGGTGATGAGTTATTTTCAAAAAATTAATGATTCACTAAAAAATTGGTCAGTGCATGACGTATCCATTTCAAACAACGAGGATCTACGAAGAATTTTCACAAAATTTGAGATAATGGAAGGTAGTTATTTGATATCCGTACACATCTCAATACAAATTCATGTTTTACTTTATTATAAACCAGATCAAAGAGTGATTGATTGTCAAAAAGAATTATCAGACATTGTTGATTTGACAAAAAATAAAGAGCAAGAACTTTCAGATAATAGTGATCAATTTGTATTGAATAAATTAAAAGAGATGGGGTACAAAGATTTTGATCATCAAAAATTATTCGAGGTATTTTATGAAAACGATGAGTTTAGAGAAAAAGTATATGCTGAAATTGAAAAAGATGTGGGTGTTGATTTTAAAGAGTTATCTGAAAAAAAGGCCGAGTTGTTCAATGAATTGGATTCTCTTTTAGTCGAAACATATCAAACAAGTCCTGTGTTAATTGATGATGCAAGATTAGTTTCAGGAGAAGAAGGTTGTTTATGTACAATAGATTTAGAATTTGTAAAAAATAAGATTAAGCAAGGATTGTTCGATCCTAGAAAAATATCTAATTCCGTAAAAGAAAATATTTTAAAACGTTTAGATGAATTTGAAATGGTTTTAAGTCAAGATCAAGGAACCGGAAAATGAGAATTATCTCAAAGGGGAGTTCCGATCCCTTGACATGATTTGAACGGCATTTTTGAACTATTTAGGCATTTCTGCAAATTTAGGCATAAAATTTGACCAAAATTGTAATCTTTCTATAGAAGAAGTCAAATACAGCATTTCACTAGCAACATTTCCATGAATCCATCATATGATGAAGTTGTAAGAGCCAACTCCTTACGAGGTAAAGAAATTAGAAAGACACCCCTACTGCATTCAACTACATTTAGTGATTTATCAGAATCAGATATTTATCTAAAAGCAGAATTTCGACAAAAAACTGGCTCATTTAAAATCCGAGGCGCATATTATAAAATCCAATGCTTATCATCTGAAGAAAAAAAATACGGTGTTGTTGCAGCATCAGCTGGGAACCATGCTCAGGGAGTTGCATTTGCATCAGCCTTAGAAAAAATTCCTTGTACCATAGTAATGCCAAAAAATGCATCACCGGCAAAAGTAGCTGCAACGAAAGGATATGGCGCAAAAGTAATCTTAGAGGGAATAAATTATGATGAGTCCTCTGCCAAAGCAAAAGAGATAGCAAAAGAGACAAGAGCTACTATGATACATGCTTTTGATGATCCTCAAATAATTGCAGCGCAGGGAGTTATAGGATTAGAAATTCTAGAAGATTTGCCGGATGTTGATGAAGTTTATGTTCCAATAGGTGGGGGAGGATTAGCTGCAGGTATTCTTATTGCAATAAAAGAAAAAAACCCCAACGTCAAAGTTATAGGCATTCAATCAAGATCATTTCCTTCAATGTATGATTCATTGAAACAAGGTTCCATTACAGCAAGTGGAGGTGCACGAACTATTGCAGATGGAATTTCAGTTAAAATTCCAGGTCAGCTAACTTTTGGGATCATCAAAGAGCTTATCGATGATGTTGTTCTTGTAGATGATACAGAGATTATAAAAGCAATGTTTCTATTAATGGAGCGTATGAAGTTTGTTGTAGAACCAGCAGGTGCTGTGAGTTTAGCTTATCTAATTTCAAAGAAACCTTCTCCTGGAAAAAAAGTGGTAGCAGTTTTAGCAGGAGGAAATGTGGACATGTATCTTCTAGGACAAATAGTAGACAAAGGACTTGCAGCAATGGGGAGATTACTAAAACTATCGATATTACTTCCAGATAGGCCGGGAGCCTTCAAAGAAATTGTAGATGAAATAACACTTGCAAATGCAAATATTGTAGAGGTTGTTCATGACAGGCTCAGTTCAAATGTTAATGCGGGCTCAGCCGGAGTAACGCTAAGTCTAGAAACTCAAGGCAAAGAACAAGCAGATTTGTTAATCGAGTCTCTTAGAAAGAGAAACATCCAATTTACATTGTTGACATAATTTCATTTGAATTTATTTTTGGCAAATTTGGAAAGCCCGTCTTTCTTTAATTTTTCAGACTCTTTAATGACTGAGTCATATTGATTTGATTTGTGTAGTTTTAGTTTCTTCTTTAGTTCGGGGAATTCATTAGCAAGAATTTTCATCGCATAAATTGCAGCATTTCCAGATTTGTTAATTCCCACAGCCACTACTGGAGAGCCTGATGGCATTTCCGTGATGGATAATAGTGAATCTAATCCGCCAAACGCTGAAAATTTTGATGTGTCATTTTTCTTCGGATGTTTGTCGTTATAGACTAGTATTGGAACTCCAATTACTGGAATTACAGTATGTGATGCAATCATTCCCGGTAAATGTGCTGCACCGCCAGCACCTGCGATGATAACTCTGAATCCCATTTTTTCAGCATGCTGTGCATATTCTGCCAATCTAGAAGGAGTGCGATGTGCAGAGACAATTTGATCTTCATGTTTTATCTTGAATTGATCTAATATTTCTGAGGCACCTTGCATAACTCTGCTGTCTGAACTAGATCCCATAATTATTCCAACCAATGGTTTTTTGGAATATGTCATAACAATAGAAAAAACATGAGAGTAATTATCTATAACTATTAGAAAAAACGCAACAAAATTGTTCAAATCAACATTAGCTATTTTTAATCGATGTTTGAAGATTGTTGTATTGGCAAAGATTTTGGGAATTATTGGAGGCGGACAACTTGGAATGATGATCACCGAGGCAGCAAAAAAAATGCCAGAGCACATATCAAAAATTATTGTTTTAGATCCTACTGCAAACTGTCCTGCATCACAAGTAGGAGCAGAGCAAATTATAGCTAATTTTAAAGATAAAAATGCCATTATTGATTTGGCAGCTAAATCTGATATAATCACTTATGAAATTGAATCGGGTGACAGCATAGTGCTAAAATCTATTGAAAAAAATGCAGAAGTGAATCCTTCTCCAGACACACTGCGAGTTATTCAGGACAAATTTTTACAAAAAACGTTTTTAAAAGAAAATAATCTTCCAGTTCCAGAATTTATTAAAATAAAAAGTTTTGAGGATTTAGAAAAAGGGTTGAAAAATTTTGGATATCCTGCATTGCTCAAAGCAAGAAGAGATGCATATGATGGAAGAGGAAATTTTAAAATTAATTCAGAAAAAGATGTTCAAAAAGCATTTGATTATTTCAAAGGTCAGAAACTATTATTAGAAAAATTCGTTCGATTTAAAATGGAAGTATCGGTTATAGCTTCAAGAAACACTAAAGGTCAAATCAAAACATACCCATTAGTTGAAAATATTCATGAAGAAAATATTTTGCGTGAAACAATTGCGCCAGCAAGAGTATCACAAAAAGTAACAAAAAAAGCTGAAGACATTGCTGAAAAAACTATGCGATTT
>CAZBBN010000079.1:0-6126 GCA_964490195.1 uncultured Nitrosopumilaceae archaeon | reverse complement strand
TGAAATAATCAAAACTGGACGTAGTTTTGATTTTGATATATCTGTAAAAGGAAATGGTACAAGTATTATTTCTCCACGTTCAAATTGTATTCCAGATTTCATCATCCTTGTTGTCCCAAAGTCTTTCAGCAGTCTTCTCAGAGAGTTTTAGCAAGTCTTGAAAATCATCTTCTATGTGTTTTTCCAGATTTGCGGCCTTTTGAATTAAAAGTTTCTTGTTTTTGGCAGCAAGTATCAATCTGTCTCCTTTTTTTATTCCCAACATCACTCTAATTTCTCTTGGAATGGCAATTTGGCCCTTTTCAGATACATTTACTATCTTTAGTGTAACTTCACTCATATAAGAAGTAAGAAATTTCTTACTTATAAAGGATATTAAATTTCCACATTAAACTAAAACCAGTATTATCAAGCTATAACTAAAGTAATTTCACTAGATATTGGAACTGAATTTGTAAAGACATACTCTGAGACTAGTAAAATCCAATTTCCTACTCAATGCAATCATGCTTTAACTAAAACAATCGAAGATATTTTTTAGCCAAATCGATGATCCTAGCAACCGATAAATGTGCGTGCCTTAAAAAACTAGCAATTAGTTTGGAACTTGATTTTATTACCCAGAATTCGATAATCTATGTCTTAATTGCTTGGGTCATAATCGTTATAACTGCAAAAGCTCTAAAATTAGAAAAATACGGTTTTGAAATAAAGGCCTACAGTTTAGTATACAAAAACAAAGGAGTTAACTCGGCTCTAAACAAAATTCTCAGTAGAACCAAAAGAGGGATTCAAGTTTTTGCCAATACTAGTGTAATTGCAGGTTTTGTTATGATGGGTTTTGCATTTTGGTTTTTGCTAAATAATGTTTCAAACTTTTTTGTTGCACAATCTGAATTCTCAGAATTAACAGTACTTATTCCAGGAGTAACATTAACATCTGCATCATCAATTACATACTTTTTACTATCAATTCCAATAGTCCTTGTAGTTCATGAAGGTGCACACGGAATTGTTGCTGCTTTGGAAAAAATAAAGATCAAGACAGGAGGCTTTGCAATATTTATTGCAATGTTTGCAGGATTTGTAGAGCCAGACGAAGAGGAGTTTGAAAAGGCAAAAAAGATTTCAAAATTAAGAGTGATTGGTGCAGGAGCAACATCAAATGTACTTTTTGCATTTGTTTTGGGTGCTGTTTTATTGACAAACCCATTTTTTGCAATGGTACTGCCAGAACCACTACTCAGTGCATTTTATGATCTGCCTGACGGGGTTTTGATTCTATCAATAATAGAAAACTCGGGAGCTGAGCAAGCAGGATTGCTAGCAAATGACATTATTACATCAATTAATGGAATACCGATATTTAGTCCAGTTGATTTTCCCAGCTTGAATCCAGGTGAAACAGCAAGTGTTACAGTACTAAGAGATGGTCAAACACTAGCATTTGATGTCAAGGTAATTCCATCTCCTGAAGATCCCGAGAGAGGACTAATAGGAATCATGAGGGACAACACATTTGCTTACAAACCAATAATGAATTTCATACAATGGAATGATCCCAACGTTTCAATGTTTTTGTTATGGCTATGGATGATTTCATTTTTCATAGGAATAATCAACATGCTTCCTCTCCCAATACTTGATGGAGGAAAGTTCATTCATACGATTATTGACAAAAAGATCTCAGACAAGTCAGTCAATGTTGCCATGTGGGGAATTTACGCATTCACGTTTTCCCTATTTGGGCTTAACATTGCATTATCGTATTTAAAATCCGGATGGTTTACAATTTAGAAACTATCTAAAGAATCATTAATGAAAAAATACCAAAAGATTCATGATATGCGATAGTTGCCAAAATCCAGCTGTTTATACAAGAAAATATTCAGGTCAGAAATTATGCTCAAGTTGTTTTTCAAACTCTATTGTTAGAAAGACTGCTAAAACTATTTCAAAATACAACATGATTCAATATAATGAATTAGTAGCTGTTGCAGTATCGGGTGGAAAAGATTCCTTGGCATTATTAAAAATTATTCATGAAATGGCATCTACACATAATTTTAGAATTATTGCAATTACAATTGATGAAGGGATTCCAGGATATAGGAATGAAGCACTGGAAATTGTTGAAAAGTTTTGTAGTGAACTAAATGTAGAACACAAAGTTTACTCTTACAAAGATTTATTCGAATTAACACTTGATGAAGCATTAGAATTAAGAGAAAATGAAAGAACTTCTTCATGCTCAATTTGTGGAATTCTTAGAAGACGTGCAATTGATTATGCCGCAAAAGATGTCAGAGCAGATGTAATTGCAACTGGTCACAATTTAGATGACACATTACAAACATTTGTAATTAACATGCTTTCAGGAGATACAACTAAGATTGGATGGATGTACCCTGATACGTCTTCAAATTCTTTAAGAAAGATAAAACCATTTTGTGAGATCTATGAAGCAGAAATTGTGTTTTACGCATTTACAAATGATATTCCATTTCAATCAGAGCCTTGTCCACACATGAATGAAGGAATAAGAACAGAGATTCGTGAATTTCTAAATTCTCTAGAAACTCAACATAGTGGAATTAAAAATAATTTGTATCAATCAATTCTCAAAGTTTCTCAAATTGTAAAGACTTCAAATTCAAAAGAAAAAACGACTTGTGAAAAATGTGGAACTGAATGCACCGGAAACATATGCTCAGTTTGCAACATGGTTTTAAAACTAAAAGAAAATAAAACCTAATGCAAATATAACATACTTTCTTTAGAAAAAATGGTAGTAGGTAGGATTAGGGTGCCAGCCGTACCCTGTTCTGAAACCGGCTATATGCAGAGATCAGTAACTGTTGGGTAAATCTCTAGATGGGTAATTCCCGCTTGGTGTGCGGAAATGAAATCACGCCGAGGCGGGTGGTTGCAGGACTAGAAATATCCGAAGGGGTAACTTCTAAGACCGAACCATCGAAAGGGATGAGGTCCGGGAGGGAGCAATCCTAAGGTGGGGCATCCACGCTTCCTCGTCAACGTGGCGGATCTTGTATGCCTTGAAATGGGGCTATTCGTCTAGACTGGAGCCAGCAGATCTACTACCTTTATAATTTAAATCAAAACTGCTACGTCATGGAAGGAATTATTTCATTTGGAAATAAAAGAAATTATGACGACTTTAAGAGACAAATTCCCAGTTCAGTTTTACCTCTTTTTGATTCTATTAGAGAATTTTGCTTCTCTTTAGGAGAAAATGTAGTTGAAGACATTAGGATGCACAGAGTCGTTTTTTGTAAATCAATTACTTTTAGATGGTTTGCAGATGTAGAACCTCAAAAAGAAGGAGTAATTATTAAAATTCAAAATAGAAAAGAACCAATTCAAATTATTCAGATAAACAAAGGACAACAAATTTCAGAATTTGGTAATTTGATTAAAGAAGCATTTGAGAAAATTCATTAATACGCAACATCAAATTTTGAAAATTCTCCAGTGAATTTTTCATTTCGTATTTCTACATCTTCAATTATTGCATTTGCAGGTCCGCCATGAGCCCATTCAACTATTCTGATAACATTTTCTGTGTCTCCTTCTAAAACAGATTCAACACGACCATCCTTCAAATTTTTGACCCAACCGTAAACATCATTTTGTTTTGCTTTAGTTTTTAATGTCTGACGAAAAAAAACTCCTTGCACTCTACCTGTTACAAAAATTCTAATTCGTTGTTTTGACATTAAAGATAGATTTCAAATAGTCATTAATCAATTTTAGGTTAAAGAGAATTACTACTTTCTTTCTTTAATTCTAGCTCTACCAGTCTTTCTAGCAGCAATGCTTCCTACCTTAGCACCAGGAGGAGCATCTCTTGAAACAGTTGAGCTTTGTCCGACGTGTTGATGACGGCCACCACCGTGTGGGTGAACATATGCTGCTTGAGCAACACCTCTAACAATTGGATATTTCTTTCCTTTAGCTTTGAAACTACGCCATTTGTTACCTGCACTCATAAAGTGTCGTTCACTTGCTCCACCACCAGCAAGAGTACCAATCATGGCTCTATTCTTTGGATTTAGAGTAGCAAATCTTCCTGATGGTAGTTTAACAGTAACACCCTCATCACCGTGAGAGAAAATAGTTGCATCAGTACCTGCAGATTTAACTATGGCACCACCATCTCCAAAATGCTTTTCAATATTGCATACAATTGTACCGTCAGGAATATTTTGAACACTGATTACATTTCCTTTCTCAATCTTTGATTTTAATCCAAATTGTAAAATTTCACCCACTTTAGCTCCAAGAATTGCCGGAACATATGAAACAGATCCGTCCTCAAATCTAATCTTAGCTAATGGTGCTTCTCGTCCACGTTCGTGAACCAAATCGATAATTTCACCTTCATGCTGTTCTGCAAGTGGAAAACGAGGATAATTTGCCTTGGAGCCTACTTTACCAGTAGATGTAGACCTAAACTGCATTCCTCCACGGCCACGCCTTCTAACTAATGGTCTCTTACCCAAGTTGATCGTTTCCTGCGCAAAGAGGATTTTAAGCTTGTGATATTCATTGTAAGTTAAGAAAATTACCACAAAGGTATAAAAATTAGACAAGAGGCATTTCTGTATGAGCCAAAGTGGTCTTTCTCTCAAAGTTCTCGAAGCATATACCAGAGATGTTGGCAGAGGGGTAGCAAGAATAGATTATGATTCAATGGATACACTAAATGCCTCTACAGGCGATGTTATAGAAATTAAAGGTAAAAGAAGAACAGTTGCAAAATGTCTTCCTTTGTATCCATCTGATGAAGGAAAAGGAATTATTAGAATTGATGGACTAGGAAGAAATAATTCAGGAATTGCAATTGGAGATACAATTTCTGTTAGAAAAATAAAAGCAGTAGCTGCAGAAAAAATAGTAGTTGCACCATTAGAGGCAATTCCCCCAATTGATGAAAGATATCTTGCAGATGCCCTAGAAAGTGTTCCTTTGATTAAAGGTGATAATGTCATGGTCCCATATTTTGGTGGACGTTTAACTTTTCAAGTTATTGGAGTTACTCCCGCAGCTGATGCTGTTTTAGTTACTCAAAAAACTGTTTTCCATATTGCAGAAAAAGGAGAGACATTACGTGGAGTTCCACAAGTAACCTATGAAGACATTGGTGGTTTAACAGATGAGATTAAGAAAGTCAGAGAGATGATTGAGCTTCCATTAAGACATCCAGAGATTTTTGAAAAGTTGGGAATTGAAGCACCAAAAGGTGTCTTATTGTATGGTCCTCCTGGAACAGGAAAGACACTACTTGCAAAAGCAGTAGCCAATGAAAGTAATGCACATTTTATCAGCATTTCAGGTCCAGAAATAATGAGTAAGTTTTATGGAGAAAGTGAAGCTAGACTAAGAGAAATTTTCAAAGAGGCAAGAGAAAAATCCCCATCAATTATCTTTGTTGATGAAATAGATTCTATTGCACCAAAAAGAGAAGAAGTTACTGGAGAAGTTGAAAGAAGAGTTGTTTCTCAAATGTTGTCATTAATGGATGGTCTGGAAGCTAGAGGAAAAGTAATTGTAATTTCTGCAACAAACAGACCAAATGCAATTGATCCTGCACTTAGAAGACCTGGAAGATTTGATAGAGAAATTGAGATCAAAGTTCCAGATAAAAAAGGAAGAAAAGACATACTTGCAATTCACAGCAGAAACATGCCGTTAGCAGATGATGTCAACATAAATAAAATCTCATCAGTTAGCCACGGATATGTAGGTGCAGACTTGGAATATCTCTGTAAAGAAGCTGCAATGAAATGTTTGAGAAGATTACTACCCGTTCTTAATTTGGAAGAAGAGAAAGTCCCTCCAGAAACTTTGGATAAACTAATTGTAAATCATGATGACTTTACAAAAGCCTTGATAGAAGTAACTCCATCTGGAATGAGAGAAGTTTTCATTGAAAATCCTGATGTAAAGTGGGACGAAGTTGGAGGTTTAGAAGATGTCAAACGAGAGCTGCAAGAAGCTGTTGAATGGCCAATGAAATATCCTGGCCTTTATGATAAATTAGGACATAACATGCCAAGAGGCATCTTACTTCATGGTCCAAGTGGTACAGGAAAAACCCTACTT
>CAZBBN010000078.1:0-6127 GCA_964490195.1 uncultured Nitrosopumilaceae archaeon | reverse complement strand
TTGTAATGTATGAAGTGGTTCCAATTACAGTATTTTCTTCATTGAAACCTATTTTAGATGCAAATGCCAATACTGCATTCATCTGAGTTCCACCTGCCAGCATAACCTTAGATACGTCAGCTGCGGAACTTAGCATACCAGCAACAAAAGGAATCATAGGGTCACCAACTTTTGCCACAATACTATAAGGATGATTAGAATCAATTCGTTCAAGTGCAGAATCAACAATTTGATTTTTCAGATCTACAGGATTGTTCGGAATGCTGGAACTGACTTTAGCATCAAATCCCAATCCCCTCAATACAGCCAATGCAGTTGTAGTTCCTCCAGGTATGCTCTCGCCAATTACCAAACAATCAGTAAGGGATGCCAAACTCCGCCCAACAATTCTACCATAATCTACAGCATGAGAAACTTGGGAGTCAGTCATTGCATTAGTAGTGGAAATATTTTTTCCAAATGACAAACCAGATTCAATAAATGGCAATTGTGGTAAAACTTTACTGCCAGCATTGATAGTCAAATGAGGAATACTAGAAGATGCCAATGCAGTTTTAGTGAGTAATCCAGGGGTAGGTTTTCCATCAGGAGTCATTGGAATTTTATCTATAGTTTTACAATATCCATAGTGAAGATATTCTGCATCAGCTGGTGGAGTAAATTGAATAGAGTTCATATCTGCACCAGCAAAAGTGATTCCAGGAATTTCACAAGTTTCAGTATATGAAATAACAAATGAAAAAAGAAATCGTCCTGATTTCATAGTTTCAATAAAATTATTGGCGCGATCTATATTCCCATACAGTTTAAAATTTTCCAATAAATCACTATTCCATCATTTCAACAAATTGTTGTTCAGTTCGTTTTTGCAGAACATGATTTGTGACTTTTTCTTGCCCAAGAGTAGACACTTCTGATGGGCCATAATTATGACCAGAATACAATACCAAATCATCATCCAAGGAATACAGAACGTCAAAGAGACTATGATATAGATCCTTTGCACTTCCACCAAGTAAATCAATTCTTCCGCAATTACCAACAAATAATGTATCGCCTGAAAAAATTTTTCCATCACCTATAAGACACATGCTATCTTTAGAGTGACCAGGAGTATGAAGTACTTTTAATTTTGAATTACCAAATTCAATAAAATCACCATCTTTTACAGAAATATCATGCTTTAATTCAGAATATTCATGTTGAATGATTGGAGCTTTAGTTGATTCAGACATTGCCTCATTTCCAAGAGTATGATCAAAATGATGGTGAGTATTTACAATGTATTTAATTTTTAGATCATTTCTTTTTATGATCATTTCTAATTCCACTAGCTCCCAAGACGGATCAATAATTATTGCATTACGTGTATCTTCATCTTCTATAATGTAAGAAAAATTTTGCATGTTTCCAACTTGGATTTGATGAACTTTCATAAGATATCCTCTTCAGCCTCTGGAGGAATACCAATTTTTTCTGCAAACAATTCACCTGTCAAATCTTTTCTCTTTGGAATTCCTTGTTTCATTTTATGAAAGGTAACTGTCATATCACATTTTGTGCAAATGTTTGCGGTTTCACCTGTTTGTGGGTCTAATCCAGATGGAACATCTACTGCAAATTTGTAACAGTCAGTTTCATTAATAAAATTAATTGCAGATGCGTATGGTTCTCTAATCTCTCCAGAAATACCAGTACCCAAAATACTATCTACTATCACATCTGGTTGAAAATCAAAATTTAAAGAACCGTCTGTCATCAATTTCACAGAAGGCATTTTCTGTAATATTGACCAATTCCAATTGCTCTCCTCAGTTTTGATTTTCTCAGGAGTTCCAAGTAGCATGACTGCAACTTTTGCGCCATAACCAGCTAAATGTCTTGCCATCACTAAACCATCACCACCATTATTTCCCAACCCTACAAAGATCAAAATATTTTTAGATTCAACATTACCAAGTTTGTCAACTAATTTTCTAACTGCTGCTGCACCGGCATTTTCCATCATGAATTTTTTTAAAAATCCCATATCATGACCTTTATTTTCAATTTGATACATTTGATCTACAGTAATTTCCATATGATAAATGAAAATCATATCCAAAATAAGAGTTTAAGTTAGACATTTTCTATGATTTCATTTAATCGTGTTACCGTGATTAGGTATAGAAATACCACGAAAGTGTGGTTTTACCTTCCAAATGAGGTCTTTAATTAGATTTTTTTTGGTTTTGTTTTACTTGTAGATTACAATTTCTACTTGGAATTTTCTTAAACATTTGAACTATAATTTAACATAAGAAATATTGACTTTTTTTTAATTGCTAACTATTGTTCAATAGAATTGGATAACTTTGCTAAGGTAAGAATAATCCAATATCACTGATTTTCAGTCATAGCGACATGTGAATCAGGTCTAAATTTGTGCCATAAACCGCCAAAGATTACAGCTATGGATACCCAGAATACGCTTACTGCAACTACAGACATTGCTCTGAATCCATTAACCAAATCCATTGGTGCTGATACTTCATCAGGGTTTGGAGGCATTAGTGCAAATATTATTGCAATGAATACGCCATATCCTATAAAGGCTGCAAACTTTTTTGATTGTAATCTTTTGTATAATTGATAAAATCCTACTGCACCAAAACCTGAAAGTGCAATAAATGTTAAAAATAGAATTGAACGTAACACTACAGTTTCAGGGTCACCTACTGTTGGTGGATTAGCAGGATATTTCAAGAAGGGTATTATGTAAATGGTAAACCACATTACTGCTGCAAGTGTAAATGATTTTTTCAAGTCGCTTCCTTGAGGCAAAGCATTTCTAGATAACACATAGACTATACCAAATAATGCGCCAATAGATGTACCCAAAATCGCACCAGCTAAAACCTGTCCACTTTTTTGCCAGCCACGATAACTATCATACTCTACCCAGAATGCAGGAGTATCTTCCGCCTCACCTGATGCAAACAGGTTTTGATTCTCTATTCCTATTGCTTCATCAAGATATGATTCAACAAACACAAGATTTGCGACACCATGGATGGTTCCAGCCAAAGCACCTGAAAATAAAACTATGGCTAAAAATAAAATTGTCTTCATGTATAATCACCTAATGGCAGGGAAATCCTGCTGCATGTCGCATGTCATGTGTTAATTCATGGATATACAGATCCTCATATGCTTGCTCCCCTATTACAACACTGAAGATATGTCCTTGATCATAACCTACAACAAACAATCCAACTGCAAAAATTATTGCTAGTGCAACAATTGCAAAGATAGGAACTTGTGATTTGCTTTTTGCAATTTGTGTTGAACTTGACATGTAATTCCTACAAATTTAGGTGAGTTAATAAACTATTGGATGATACATCCAATTTATATAGTAAATTACATAATCATGCACAATGCAAAATGAAATCAAAAAACTGCTAAACATCGTAACAAGAAAAGGTTCAAGTAAAATTTTGACATTTAGTACACCGCATGTATTCAAAGCATTACAAATTTTATCTAGACAAAAGCATGTTAGTCGAATTTCATTTTGTAATGAACTACACATTGGTGAAGGTGCAGTTCGAACATTAACTTCACATTTGAAGCAAGATGGAATTGTAAATTGCATTCGAGCTGGAACATTTCTTACACCAAAGGGTAAAAAATTTACAAAAAAGTTTTCAGATACAATTACAGCTCAATGTACAATTGAATCATGTAACATTGCAAGAGAAAAATACAATCATGCATTTCTAGTAAAAAATCATGCAGGAATTATTTGTAATGGAATGGATCAACGGGATTTTGCCATAGTATATGGAGCAAAAAGTGCAACAACATTATTGTTTAAGAATGATCAATTTGTTTTTCCAAATGAAAGCCAAGACGCTTTAGCAGATGATCCAAAAACCAAAGAAATTCTATTAGAAAAATTAGTGCCAGAAGAAAACGATACGGTAATCATTACATCATCTGATGATCCTTTTGTTGCAGAAATTTCTGCAATTAACTCCGTATTGTGTACACTTGCAATTAGGTAAATGATATAAAAAAATTGTTTAGAGGATCTTTTAGTTCAAATCTCTTTGTTAAATTCTAGATTCTTCTGTTGATTAATATAGGAAATTTTTTCTTGTCAAAGTCATATTTTTTCTCCAAATAATTCTTGACATTTTGGACAATAATCCTTAGATATGCTATCTTCTAATTCTGTGTGAATAAGTGCTACATCATTATGAAAGGGGCAGTATTTACAAAATTGTTTTTTCTTTGACTTTAACGAATTATCTCGAAGGAATATTCAAATTCTGCATAAATTGTTGATTATTCATCATGGCATCCATCATCTGCTGATTATTCATCATGGCATCCATCATTTGTTGTCTAGTGTCCGGATCATTCATCATACTCATCATTCCTGAATTCATCCATTGTTGTGACATTTTGAAGTTATTTAACATCATTTGATCAAATAATTCTTGATTCTGAAATTTCATAGACATTGAGTCATACGTATTTGCAAAATGAGCATAACTTGCACCAATTCCTATAAAAATGCCACAATTACAACTGCAATCCATATTGGTTGACTTGCCATATGTTTAACTCGCTCCTAGAATTTTTGTATGTGTTTAGGTCATGCCTAAAATCGAACCATAAAATCAAATCCATTCCACCAAAAGATCTAAGATCAGCACCCTGCATTTCTGTTTGTGGCAGAATGCACTCATTGTGAGCATTGTCAGGAACTGGTAAAAAGAATTGATGATCTAGAAAATCATTACAAAAAATGAATTGAAGACCTGGAAAAAAGACTATCCCACTATGAAAACGCCTATCTTCACCATCAAGTGAACCACACTACTGGAAGCAACAAAAAAAGGAGAAAAAGAAATCACCATCATCAAAACCAGGATAGAAATCTGGTCATGTCGGAACAACTCACAACCTCAAGCCAACAAGTACCATCAAACACACAGCATCAGTATGTCACAGATGTAGCAGCACAAACATCAGAGACAACACATAACAACAGAATCATTGCCGAGATTCCAAAACCACAACCACATACGGTTACACGGCACATCATACAGTCTTACATGTATAATGACATGGAATCTGTGCGGATGCAATTTGTTACATGAGATAGTCAAGTATTTTTAGATTAGGATGTAAACTCATATGAATTTTTTATTCTCATCATCATACAGGTAATCTTTGATAATTTCGATAAAAACCTCTTTTACACTGTTTTTATTTTTACATAATTTCAGCATATCCTCAACTGTCTCAAATGAAACGTCTCGGTATTTGCATTCATAAAGATCCTCTCCTACTTCTTTGGAGGAATAACAGCTAAATGATTTTCCATGTAGCTATTCGTTGAACTGCCACAAAAGATGAGCATAGTTTTCTCGAGTTCCAACTAGTTCCTTATTGGGACGTGAGTTTTTGTATTTTGTCTCACTGAGTTGCTTAGATCAATACTTTAGGAATTTCAAATGAATAAAGTCGTCATACTCTATGAATTTTTGGGCAATTTCATTTTCGTGTAGCATACCAATCTTTTTGCCACATCTCAAATATCCATACCCCATGTTAGTGAGATGTTTGATTCGCGAGGTTTTTGAAAATTTGGAATTACGTTCTTGATAAAGTCTTTAGATACTATGGTATCGCCTACTTGAGTTGAGAGAATATTTTTACATTGTGCAGTTACATTATCAGCACAATGAGATTCAACGTCATCAATCTCTTTGATTACCGTATATGTGAGGCGATCCATAGTGACATAAAGACAGTACACATACTAAATAAAACCCATACAAATAACTTGACGAAACAAGAGTTTAGCAAACGGCTTTATCCTAGTTTTTAGTTATTTTTTACATGACGTTAAAGAATGTTAAAATATCATTAAACGAAATTTCAAAATATTTAGGAGGAGTTCAGGATTCAAGAGAATTTTTATTAAAAAATACAAGAGAAATAATCATTCTCTGTAGTAAAACTATTATTGCAGTTCACAAAGGGGAACAGGCAACAGGGAAAAAGAACGTAATAAAGATCAGAAGAGCGAAGGATAGAGAAAAGGAGTGCAGGAGGGAACAGGAAAAAA
>CAZBBN010000077.1:0-6142 GCA_964490195.1 uncultured Nitrosopumilaceae archaeon | reverse complement strand
GGTGTGTGGGGTGACCCAACTGGTGCAACAAAGAAGGACGGAGAGAAATTTCTTGCTGAAATTGTTAGAAACTTAGCGAAAGAGTGTCAATCTTGACTTACTGACTAAAACCGAAAGTTTCACCAATGAATGTTTAATATAATCCGTCAATAGAGTTCTCAATAAGTGATATAATGTCCGTTGATATGGCAGTAAAAGTACTGGATGAAAGTATTAACAAGATGGTACTGGTCAAGCTGAAAGGAAATAAGACCATTCGAGGTAATCTTCTTGGCTTTGACCAACACATGAACCTGCTACTCGATTCTTCAGAGGAAATTCCTGCTGAAGGCGATTCTAAAAGCCTTGGAAGCATTGTAGTTAGAGGTGACAATGTCGTTATGATTTCACCTCCACCAGCACAACATTAGGTGATTTGAGATGACTAAAGGCACAACCTCTATGGGTGGTTTTACAAAGAAAAAAGTTCACATCAGATGTAGACGATGTGGTAAAAACTCACTTCATAAACGTCACCACCAATGCGCAAGTTGTGGATTCCCAGAGGCTAAACGCAGAAAGTATTCCTGGATTAAATGGTATACATAGATGCAAGAAATTGTTTTAATTCTTAGTTCATTAGCTGGTGTAGCTACTGCTGCTGCAGTACGAAAAATGCCAAGAGACAAAAATCAGATACTTAGTCTTGGTGCAAGCTCCCACATTAAAAGTCAAATTAGTTCTCTAAAAATAGAAAAAGACATTCTCACTAAAACAATATCAAGATTATATCAAGCAGATACAGAATTTTCTAAAATTCAAAAAGATAAACTATTACTCAAATACCAACATCAATTAGGAATTGTTTTAGCTAAGCTAGAAAAACTAGAACAAGCAAGCAAGCATCCAGATTTGGGTCCAGTTGGAGATGGTTTGATTACTTTGATGGATCAAAAACTATCAAAACTAGATGACAGATTGTATGAATTATCATCAAAGATAGTGACTTCTAAAGTTGAGACAGAAAGCAAAGAGAAAGAAGGAAAGAAAGAATCAAAACAAGTTATTTCAAAGTCTTTCAAAAATACATTTAACTTTGAAAGCCCAAAAAAGACAGAGACAAAACCAATTGAAATTCCAGCAACAAGATCAAGACAATCATTTGAATTAACTACACTAACGAACATTTCAAAAAATGAACCAAAGTTCCCACTCTTTGAAAAAGAAGAAAAACAAGTTGTAAAACCAATGCCACAACCAAGAGTGATGCAAACAGAACTAATCAAACCAAGAGAAGAGATAGTTGAAGAAATAATTCAACCAAAACCCAAAGTCGAAGATAAAATTGAGATTATTCAATCAGTTGCACCAAAACCAGAAGTAAGTTTTGAAACTAAACCAGATATCAGCAAAGAAGTAGCAAAAATTACAGAACACAAGGCACTACCAGAACCAGAAAAACCAAAGACTACATTAGATGATGACTTTGATGATGACGCTGATGATTTAGATAAAATCAAAGGAAACATCATGAGAGTATTATCAAAGCTTGATCAAGCAGAGGTAGAGTGATTGTCCTTCGATAATGCCATTGTGGCATTGTCAAATGATGCATTAAAGTTAGTTAAGGACAATTATATCATTGGATTAGGTAGTGGAAGAGCAGCTACTACACTTGTAAAATCACTTGGAAAATTAATCAAACTTAAAAATTTCAATATCACAGGGATTCCTACATCTTTGCAAATCAAATTGATTGCAGAAAAAGTGGGAATTCCACTTGTAGAAGCTGATCAAGTCAATCATATTGATATTATGTTTGATGGAGCAGACCAAATTGATTCTCAAAAGTATGTAATCAAAGGTGGCGGTGGTGCACTATTAAGAGAAAATATTTTGTTTAGTCTTGCAAAAAAAGTCATTGTCATGGCAGATAGTACAAAATTTGTAAAAAATTTCACAAGAACTGTACCAATAGAAGTTCATCCACTTGCAAGAAATTCAATAGTTAGATCAATTGAGAAGTTGGGAGGAAAAACAGAATTGCGCTCACTTGACAGAGGATACCCGTTTTTTACAGAAAATGGCAACATAATTTTGGATTGTGATTTTGGAACAATAAAGAACCCCAAAGTTCTTACTCAAAAAATCAAACAAATCACAGGAGTTTTAGAATCAGGTATTTTCTTGAGAAAACCAGACATCCTCTACAAAGCCAAAACTGGCGGCAAATTCGACATTCTCAAATAGAAAATTAGCAAAAACGCTGTATTTTGTATAATCACAAATAAATGACATAATGTCATAAATATGACAACATTAAAATATTAAGAGTATGAAATTCTCAACAATGCAAATTACAACTTTTCAGTCAGATGAGATTCAATCAAAACCCAAATCAGAAAGGCAAATCACATATTTTTGTAGGTTATGCAGACAATATAAAATTAAAACAAGAAAGGCTCATCTACAAAATTATCATAATGCAAATAGAGATACTGTAACTAAAAGAAGCAATAATGATCTAGTTGATGTGATTTTCGTTGAATCAAGATAATTTTTAAAAATAAAAAAATTATTGTACAGAAACTGATTTTTTTGTCTGTACTTTTGTTGGTTTTGATTTAGGTAGTGTAATATCTAAAACACCATCTGTGAGTTTAGCCTTTGTTTTTCCAGAAACTACTTTTTCTGAAAGTGGTAGTGTTCTGAAATATGAAACTTGGCTGCGTTCCTTTCTAAGATAGTTCTTTTTCTTTTCTTCAGATTCTTCTTTGTGTTCTGCTGAGACTTCAATGGAGTTATCAGTCACATTAAGCTTGATGTCTTTTTTCTGAACTCCTGGAACGTTCATCTTTACTCGAAATTGCTTTCCCTCATCAATAACATCACATGAAGTTTCTTGCATATTTGGAAATTTAGGCATGGAAATTGAAGGAAATGATGAAAATGATTTTTCAAGATCCCTTCTAAAATTTACAAATGCTTTGTCCATTTCTTCCCAACTAGAATGCCATGGAGATATTCCATGTGATGCTTTCTTTGGTACTTTTTTAGTAGCCATTATACGCTATTTTTTTTTGTATTACTTAATGTATGAACTTGATTCTCAAAAATGAATCTAAAATTATATAAATGAAATTATCTTCTAACTATTTTTTGCCAAATTTTCCCAATAATGGAACAAAGACATAATGTGACTCATTTTTAATTTCAACAATTCCTTTTCTAGTCTTTTGTAATAGTACTAATGATTGAGAAGAGTCACCAACGGGTGCAATTAATAGTCCATCATCAGCTAATTGATCAAGAAGAGGAAAAGGAATTTCATTGCATGCAGCAGTTATTATTATTCTGTCATACGGAGAAGCTTGGGAAAATCCAATACTGCCATCGCTCAAAATAATATCAACATTAACTATTCCTAGTTTTTCTAAATTTTCTCGTGCAAACTTTACAAGTTCTGGTTTAATTTCAACAGAATAAACAGTTCCCGTACCTACTAAATAAGAAAGAATTGCTGTTTGCCACCCAGAACCAGTGCCAATCTCAAGAATTTTTTGTCCTTCTTTAACATCTAACCACTCAGTCATTCTTGAAACTACTGCCGGTTGAGAAATTGTTTGGTTTTTCTTTATTCGAATGGGTTCATTGTAATAGGCATGATCTAATTCAGATGATGGAACAAATTCATGTCTAGGAATATTTCTAAATGCATCCTCTACCCTTTTATCATTGAGAAATCGGGAATTTTTTAAATAATTAATCAAGTCATTTAATGCAATTCGATATTTTTTTTCAATCAGTTTTTTTTTCAATTAATGTAATTGGTGTTTTTTACAATTAAAATACTCTGTAAATTCTCCTAAATGATTTTAAATTCAGAGCCTGCAAATTTTTTCCATTGATTGTGAGATGACATATTATGAACAAAAGAGTGTTCAAAAGATTCAGAAGAAATGATAAAAACTATCAAAAGTACAAAAAGTAATTTAAAACTCAATTGAATTATTTTGAGTTTTTTTCATAAAAAAATAATCGCATTATTTCAGATTAAAGATTATGAATAAAAAATCAATTAATTTTTCGCTTAACTAGCTTGCCATGACCCAGTTTGCCAACAACCTCAAAATTATCAGCAATAATTTCTCCTCTTACAATTGTCTTAATAGGCCATCCTTTTAGATTTTTTCCCTCATATACAATATAATCAGAGAATCCTCCAAACAAATCAGATGTGGCCTTTTTTTCTTTTTTCAAATCTATCATAGTAATGTCTGCATCAGAATTCTTCTCAAGTGTTCCTTTTTGGGGATACATTCCAAAGATTTGAGCAGCATTTTGACTAGTGAATTTTACAAATTGTTCAAGTGTTATTCTATTTTGATTTACTCCATCATTGAGCAATATAGGAAGCATAGTTCCAATTCCTGGAAAACCTGCAAGTGCACCCCATACATCATCTCCACCAAGTTTGAGTTTTAGTTGATTTGCAACATGATCTGTACCAATTGTGTTGATCAAATTATTTGATAATGCACTCCAAACTGCTTTGGAGTCTTTTTCTGATCTAATTGGAGGCATTACTTTTGCAAGATATCCTTGTTGTTTCTCATAAGATAGAGTAAGATAGTGCGGACAGGTTTCAACAAAAATTTTTGTTCCAAGTTTTCTCTCTTCTTCAATTTGTGCTATTGCTCTTTCAGAGCCAATATGCACAAAGTAAATCACACAGCCATAATCGCGTCCAAATTTAGATACAGTTTTGATTGCTTTTGCCTCAAATTCAGGAGAACGACTCTCAGACCAGGCATGCAATCCGTCTTGTTTTTTCTCTTTTGCAGTTTTAATTCCACATCCACATGACTCATAGTCTTCAGCATGAATAAGTACAGGACAACCAAGGGATGCGGCAGTCTTTACTGTTTGCTCAACTATTTCATCAGTTAGATCTACCTGAGCTGCTACAAGATCAAATGAATCAGGCGGCATATCCATGTATACGTGGCCAATTTCACCTCCCAAATTCATGTAAATTTTAAAAGATGTGATTCCTTTATCCACACAAAAATTCATCTCATTGATTTGTGCTTTAGTGAAAATTGAAGCATGAATTGCGTAATCAATGTAATGATTTTGAGATGCTGCATCAAGCTGAGATTGTAATGATTTTGTAAATGAATCTCCTAGTCTTAGCATTCTCATCATAGTTGTAATTCCACCAATTGCTGCTGCATGAGATTCAGTTTTTGCCGCTTCATTAATGGGAGAATATACTCCATAGTGAACATGAGTGTCAATTGGACCTGGAACAGAAATCAATCCATTTCCGTTTATTTTATTATCACATGCAGGAGTATCATGTGTTAATCCAACTATTTTTCCCTCATCAATTATGATATTTTTATCAACCATTCCTTGAGGAAGAATTACGTGTGAATCAACAATTATAGCATCATACGTCATATGAGAACATTATGCTTGCAGTCTATTATGCGTTGAGAAAATGAATAAAAGTACAACGTAAAGAGATAGTTCATTGGGCCGGTGATTTAGGGGTATAATGCCTCGTTCGCAACGAGGATGTCGAGGGTTCGATTCTCTCCCGGTCCATCAAAACTTTTGGAATTAATTTAACAATAGTTTGATTGCAAATTTGTAATTACCATTCATCAATCTCATAGTCAATGTCATCTGAGACATTTTTTCTTGACGGTCTAATGGGAATATATATTCTCAAAGATCTTTCACATCAATTATTACACTTTGTATGCTGTTTGATTTATCTGAAAACTAGGCAGATATTGAAATGATAGGTCTAGAAAATATTCTACAAAAAAGGGAAATTCCCAAAATTTCAACTTGTTCCACTAGTAAAATAAAATACAAATGTTCTAACCACCCACTAGAATACTCATTCATTATAGCATATGTAATTGAAAATGCATAATCAAATGTAGAGTAAATTCTGTTATCAGAATCATAAACAATGTGGATATTTTTTAGATTGTTTGGATTAATTCGGTTCAAGTCATTGTTTAAAACTATAGCATCGTGAACTACCATCCAACAAGTTGAATGGCTTCTTCTTGCTTCAACGACCGAGTTTTTGATCTCTACAGGCGTGGTAGTCTTCTCGCCTTGATTTATAAATCAGATCACA
>CAZBBN010000076.1:0-6208 GCA_964490195.1 uncultured Nitrosopumilaceae archaeon | reverse complement strand
CAGGTGTCAAAGTTGACATGCCTCTCCAAGCATACTTTAGAATTAATGCTGAAAACATTGGTCAGTTTGAAAGAACATTGATCATTGCTGATGAAGGCTCAGAAGTTCACTACATTGAAGGATGTACTGCTCCTGTTTATTCTTCAGAATCACTTCACTCTGCAGTTGTAGAATTAGTTGCACACAAAGATGCTAAACTAAGATACACAACAATCCAAAATTGGAGTAGCGATGTGTATAACTTGGTTACAAAACGTGCTTATGCATATGAAGGTGCAACAGTAGAATGGATTGATGGAAACATTGGAAGTAAACTAACAATGAAGTATCCTGGAGTATATCTTATGGGTGAGCGAGCATATGGCGAAACACTCTCTATTGCATTTGCAGGAAAAGGACAACATCAAGATACTGGTGCTAAAATGGTTCATCTTGCGCCAAACACTACTTCTAAAATCACATCAAAGTCAGTAAGCCGACTTGATGGACGTTCAACTTACAGGGGACTACTTAATGTGGCAAAAGGTGCTACAAATGTAAAAGCCACTGTAAGATGTGATGCCTTACTCTTAGATGATACCTCCAAGACCGATACATATCCATACATGGAAATCAATCAAGAAGATGCAACAATCACTCATGAAGCAACAGTTGGAAAAATTGGTGATGAACAAATCTTCTATTTGATGACTAGAGGATTCACTGAAGAAGAAGCACTTTCATTAATTGTCAATGGTTTCATGGAACCATTCACAAAAGAACTACCGATGGAATATGCAGTAGAATTGAACAGACTAATAAAATTAGAGATGGATGACTCTGTGGGATAAACTCCCAACATTATTTTGATTAAAATGTCTCAAGAAACACTCTCAAAACTCAACACAAGTCATATTGATGAGATTTCATCATCAAGAAATGAACCTGAATGGCTCAAAGATTACAGAAAAAATTCACTAACCATCTATGACCGTCTCCCAATTGAACTGTCTCCTCTTTACAACAAATACACTGATGCCAAAAAAATGGATCCCGAAAAAGTATTACTTTCAACATCCACTACTGAAACAATTCCGAGTTTCCTAAACAAAAGACTAACAGAATTAGAAAATGAAACATGTATTATTCAGATTGGAACAAATGTTCATAACATCAATATATCTGATGAATTAAAATCAAAAGGACTTGTAATATCTTCAATATCTGATGCAATTAAAAATAATTCTGAACTGGTAAAAAAAGCACTAGAAGCTTCAAACTCAAATGATGATAAATTTACTGCATTAAACAATGCCGCCTTTAATTCAGGAGTATTCATCCATATTCCACGTAATCTAATCTTAGAAAAACCAATTCACTTTTTGGCATGTCTTTCAGAAGATGGTAATTCTACTATTGCTAGAAATATTATCTTTGCAGATGAAAGCAGCAAAGCCACAATTGTCCAAGAAATCTATTCACCACAAACAGAAAAACAGCCAGCGTATCTTGAATTGCTAAACACAAATCTTGCAGCAAATGCACAATTAGATGTTACAACTCTGCAACTGATGGATCAGCATACCGTAAACTTTTCAACTAGAAGAACTGATTTGGCACAAGATGCCAAAGTAAATTGGTATTCTGGATTGTTTGGCTCTATTTTATCTAGATACAAGATTGAATATTTTCTTAATGGTAGTGGTGCATCCACCAATGACTCTGAAGTAATATTTGGAAATGATGAACAATCATTTGATATCCAAACTAATGTGAATCATGAAAGTCCATCCACTGATGCAAGAGTAGTTGAAAAATCAATTCTTAGAAATAAATCGAAATCTCTCTTTAAGGGAATGATTAGAATTAAAGAACATGCTGCAAAGTCAAATTCCTTTTTGTCTGGTCGTTCTATCCTTTTAGATAAAGATGCAAAATCGGATGCAATTCCTGGATTGGAGATATTTACAAACGATGTAAAGGCTACTCACTCTGCATCTGTTGCACAAATTGATGAAGAGCAAATATTTTATCTTAAAACCAGATGTCTTACCCATGAAGAAGCCGAAAGAACAATTGTTGAGGGATTCTTAGAACCTCTTTCAAGAAAAATGTCCTTCCAAGTACGAGCATGGATTGCGTATCTTATTGAATCTAAATGGGAAAACCGTGAACTTACAATTAACACTGATGCTGAACTAGCTAAATTTGTTGAAGTAGAAGAAACACGTTATAATGAAGACGCAGAAATTGAGCAGCACTACAAGTATCGGTGATTATTTTGTCCGAATGGATTAAAGCTTGCAATTTGGAGCAAGTAAAAGAAGGACAACTTTTCAGATTTGTACACAATGATAAAAAACTTCTACTGGCTAATCTTAAAGGAAAAATTCATGCAACTGATTTAATCTGTACTCATGCCGATGCAGATCTTTCCACAGGTTTTCTAAGTGAAGAAGGTGTGAGATGTCCATTACATCTTTCTGTTTTCAATTTAGATAATGGAGAACCTCAAAATCTTCCTGCAGAAACTCCTTTAAAGGTATACAATGTTAAAATAGATGACAACGAAATTTACGTGGAGCTTTAAGATATGCAAAGTACAGAATCATTATTTGAAAATATACGAAAAGATTTTCCTATACTTCAAAGAACTGTTAGAGACAACAAACAACTTGTTTATCTTGATAATGCATCTACAACACAAAAACCAAATCAAGTAATTGATTCTATTACTGATTATTATCAAAATCACAATGCAAATATCCACAGAGCAGTATATGCTCTAGCCGAAGAAGCTACAGAGGCATATGAGGCAACTAGAGACAAAATTGCAAATTTCATTAATATTAAAAATCGTCAAGAAATTATCTTTGTTAGGGGTACCACTGAAGCAATTAATCTAGTTGCATATGCGTGGGGTAGACCACACATCAAAGAAGGTGACATTGTAGTGACTACTGAATATGAACACCATAGTAACATTGTACCCTGGCAACTTGTTACTCAAGAAAAACATGCCAAATTAGAATACATTGGAATGGATGATAATGGAGAATTAATTTTGGATGATCTTGATAAATATCTTGCAACAGGTAAAGTCAAACTTGTAACCTTTAGTCTAATGTCAAATGTCCTTGGAACTATAACTAATGCTGAAAAAATTATTGAAAAATGTAAGGCAGCAGGAGTTCTCACCTTAATTGATGGTGCTCAGGCAGTACCTCACATGAAAGTTGACATTGAAAAATTGGGATGTGACTTTTTTGCATTTTCTGGACACAAGATGTTAGGCCCCACAGGAATTGGTGTTTTATGGGTCAGAAAATCTGTTTTGGAAACCATGGTTCCATTTCATGGTGGCGGTGATATGATTAGAGAAGTTCACAAGTATGAAACCACTTGGAATGATTTGCCATACAAATTTGAAGCAGGTACTCCAAACATTGCAGATGTTGTAGGATTGGGAACTGCAATTGATTATCTTACAAAAATTGGAATGGATAATGTGAGAGAACATGAAATTGAATTAACAAAATATGCTATAGAAAAATTATCTGAAGTCAAAGGACTTCATATTTATGGTACCAAGGATATGTCAAAACGTGGTGGTGTGATCTCATTTAATTTTGCAGATGTACATCCTCATGATGTTGCTCAAATTATTGATGAAGAAGGAATTGCAATACGTTCTGGACATCACTGTGCACAAGTGTTAATGGAGCGACTAAATGTTGCAGCAACATCAAGGGCTAGTTTTTACATTTACAATACTAAAGAAGACATTGATATTCTGGTAAATTCATTAAAAATTGTGGCAAAGGTGTTCAAACTATGAGTGGCAATGCAGATATTTATCATGAAATGATTGTTGATTATTCTAGAAATCCAATTAATTATGGAGAAATTGAAAATCATGATGTTACTTTTCATGATTCAAACCCACTATGTGGTGATAGTATAGATATTGACATGAAAATTGATGAGAATAAAGTAACAGATATCAAATTCCATGGAAAAGGATGTGCAATTTGTATGGCTTGCTCCTCTGTCCTAACTGAAATTACAAAGGGTAAGACTCTTGATGAAGTACGAGCAATTGAAAAAAATGATATTCTAAGTGAATTGGGTCTGGAGCATCTTCAGGCTGTCCGAATAAAATGTGCATTGCTTTCTCTTAAAGTACTAAAATCTGCTCTTTACACCTACATTGGAAAGAATTTAGAAGATGCTCATGATGTAGATAAACTAAAAGAAGAGGCAGCAAGTCTGTACTAGTATGAGTGATTTTACTCCCACAATTCCAATATCATTGCAAATACGAAAAATAATTTTTGAAAAATTTAATGAACCTGATGGTAAATTCACAAATGATGAAATTTTTGAAATCATAAAAGAAAATGGTGATCTTGATCCTTCTTGGATAGTTGATGACACTGAATCCTTTTTTAACGAAATATGTGATTCTGGTCTTGCACGAAACATTGCCCAGAACTTTACAACGATGTGGATGAAACTATTTGATCCAATTGAAAAAATTCATTGCGATTCTTGTAACAATGATATTTACCTAGGACCATCTGAAGAAAGATTTTGTCCTAATCCTTATTGTAAATCTTCTATTTAGATCTGTATTTTATTGCAGCATCTTCAAGTGCTTTTATCATTGGCAATTTTTCTCCTGTAAGATAAAGCACTAGTGCACCTCCTGCTGTACTAACATGATTAATTTTTTCTGCCAGTCCCAGTTTTTTTAGAACAGATGTCAAGTGTCCTCCACTAACTATTGTTGTTGCCATTGAGTTTGCAACTGAATCAAGCAATGCTTTTGTTCCATAACTGAAATTTTCTTTTTCAAAAAATCCTGCAGGTCCACTGATAAAGACTGTTCCTGCACCCGCTATTAATTTTGAATAATATTCTACAGTTTTTGGACCTAAATCATAAATTTTATCAGTTTTAGCAATCTCTCTGACATCCATCTCTATTCTTGCCCCATCTTTATCAATTGCAATATCTACAGGTGTGGCAAAAACATCTGGATACTCTCCTATCAATGAATGAGCTTTTGATACTACTTCATCTTCTCTTTTAATTCCAAGGGGCGATTTGATTCTAGCTTGCGCACGCATAAACACATTGGCAATCAATCCTGTCAATAGAACATGATCTGCCCGTCCATTCTGAATCAATAATTTGATTGCCTCTAATCTGTCGGGAACTTTGGAGCCTCCCAGGACAATCACATGTGGTGCTTTGGCTACTGTCATTATCTCATTCAAATTTCTTACCTCTCTTTCAACAATTCTTCCTGCACAAGCAGGAAGAACTTGCGGAAATCCGACAATTGATGGATGTGATCTATGTGCACTAGGAAATGAATCTAATACACATAGATCAAACAATTTTGATAATCGTGAAACCATAATTGTTTTTGCAGCATTTTCTGGTGTAAATTCATAATTTTCTTCAGCACATAATCTTAGATTATCTAAAAGTAAAACATCTCCATTTTCTAAATTTTTAATTGCATTTTGTGCAGCTTCACCGATTGTGTCTTCAACATATTTTATTTTTCTATTCATTAACTTCTCAAGAACTTTTGCATGCTTGTCCATTCCTGTATAATCATTATTTCCAACTCTTCCTTGGTGTGATGCAACAACTACTTTGGATTCTTTTAATGATTGTAATGTTTCAATTGCCTCTTCAATTCTTTTGGTACCTGAAATTTCCATTGTATCTGGATCTATTGGGCAATTCATATCCACTCTCAAAAAAACTGTCTTACCTTTTAGGTCAAAATCATCTAATGTGAGTACCTTCACGCCCTTTCTATTATCCACTTGGTTAAATTCTTTGAGCCGATCATTTATTTCTGCTAATCTTATTTACAAACCATGATTAATAATTCCAAAACTTATAATTTTTAGGCAAGATGACCACCGTACTTGTATTCATGAATCGCTTGTTCACGAATGTATCTTAATAGTCCGTGCTGACACATGTCCGACAGTTCTGACATTACGATGGACTCTATATCTTGCCTTTTCACATCTTACGTTTCAAATCTAGAAACTTTGAATGCATGACTTGCAATGATTCCTTTGAATGTCTTGATTGGAGATATTAGTGAATTGCATGCTACAAAAAGAGAGTGATTATATCATTGCACGCATTCCTAAAATCTCCAAGCATTGCAAAAATGGATTGAAAAAACCAAACAAAA
>CAZBBN010000075.1:0-6265 GCA_964490195.1 uncultured Nitrosopumilaceae archaeon | reverse complement strand
GTATAATTTCGTCTGTTCATACAATAATCACTCATTCTAAACTTTTATTTCAAAAATTAAAAAGATATCAAAAAAGAAAGAAAATTAGAAAAATTTTTGATAAAAGAGTTGAACGACCAATACAAAATCAATTATTATTTGCTGAGAGGTAGTTGAGATATTTTTAGGGATAATTGAAAGTATGTTCTATTGTTATGTAACAATATTATAAAATCATTGTACGTGTTATATTCACTTTATTTTTTGTAAATATGATGATTAAATCAATGACTTCTATAGTTGTGGCGATAACATTGATTATGATACTGCCTTCACAATTTGCTCTTGCAGAATCTGAAGATGACAAATTATCATTTGCAGGATCACTTGAAGAGATGCTTGGACATTTTTGGGCGATTGAACAAAATCTTGATGATAACAATGCAGAACTTGTATTGGTTCATGCTACTCATCCAATTGCGGAACTTTATGATTCTATAAAGCCTGAACTAAAAGAAGCAAATCCAGAGCTTGATGCCAAAGTACAAAAGACACTTTTGGAACTAGGCAAAAAAACTGGCTCTGATGTTTCAAGACAAGATGCACAAACTGCATTAAATGATGCAAAAAAGATAATTCAGGAAGCAAGAATCTTGGTTGTGGGAGAAGAACTTAGTAAGGATGTAAAATTCAATGCCAAACTCATACAAGGTCTACTAAAAACATCCATTGATGAATATGCCGAAGGAGTGAAAAACGGCCAGATATTAATGATGGCTGAATTCCAAGATGGCTCTGCATTTGTGTGGAAATCCCAGCAAATCTTTGATGAGATAAAATCTGATCTACCAGAACATGAAGTAGAAGAGAGTGAGGAATTTTATTCTGATTTGTGGGATACATATGAAAAAAAATCGGATCCTGAACACACTGCAACATTTGCCAATGGAATAATCAATGAGATTGGCGAGGCAATTGGAGAGGAAACTGAAGAATCAGATCTTTTGACATATGTTGAAAATGTTCGTAATCTCTTGAATCAGGTTAAAGAAACATATGCTGAAGGTGACAAAGATACTGCATTAAGTCTTGCAACAAAAGCATATCTTGATAATTTCGAGTATCTTGAAGGACCAATTGCAGAGTCAAATCCAGAATTAGTAGATGAACTTGAAGGCATGATGCGAGAAGATCTTCGAGACATGATAAGAAATGATGTACCAGTATCTGATGTGATTCGTCAAGTAGATAACATACTTGTCAAGATGAACACTGTGGAAAAAGTGGTTCCTGAATTCGGCACCATCGCTGTAATGGTTTTAGCAGTAGCAATTATCTCAATTATTGCAATATCTGCAAAGTCAAAACTCAGTATTATGCCAAGGTACTAAATTTCATCTTTTTTAACTCATCAATGCTTCAGGTAAAACATAGATTATTCTGAAATAGAATGACCAATTTTTGTGTCAGTTGTTTTGCTTGATACAATCTCATTAATCATTGTTTTATCCCGAAAACAAAACATCTTACCATTTAATCGAATGGGATTATTCTAAAGGCTTGGAATGATTATCTGCTTTAAATATTGTCTGTTTTGATTTTCAAGCGAACTTGAATTTATCAATTAACTACATTGGGATTTTTTTTATTTTCATGCTTTTGTCCACATTGATACCTAATTTTACAACATTTGCACAATCTTATGATGTTGACACATCTGTTTTGTTTACATCAGAAACACTCTTAGTTTCTCTTGATATGATTGCTGAAAATTTAAAAAACGGAAACTTGGATGATGCAAAGAAACTTTCAAAAATCAATACTGAAATTTTCCCTTTGCAACTACAAACTTTAAGGCAGTCTAATCCTGAAATAACAGACGATATCCATATTCTGCTTTTAGATATTTACAACGAAATCGAGACTTCTGATTTACAAAAATTACTTGATGATGTTTCTTCTGTGAAGAATTTGCTTCATCAATACAAAATCAACTCCCCTGATTATGGAAAAGCAACTGCACAAATTCTGACAGTAGTTGATGAGCAATACCAAATTGCAATCAGTGAAGATGATATTGCCGCATATCAATTTTCCATGAATTTGGTAAATGTTTCTTTTGAGTTACTCAAAAATACAAATTTTGATCAACGACAAACATCAGAAATAAAATCTTTCATGTTAGATATTAAAACAAAGATGGAAAATAGATCTGATTTTATTTCAGTTGGCACTCTTATCACAGCAATCAACAGAGATTTGATGGGAACTGAAACTATAGTTTATGACAAAGAAAATCTTTATGATGTTATTAGAGGATTGTATCAAGAATTACTTGTTGCATTAGATGATGGGGATTATGCAACTGCAGAAGAATTGGCAATAGAGGCATACCTTGAGAACTTTGAATATCTTGAAGCAGACATAGAAAAAGTTGATCCTGCACTTCTCTCTACATTAGAACTTGATATGCGTGAAGGACTTCGTGACATGATAAAAAATAAACAAGATCCAAAAATGATTCAAATATTTTTAGAAGAATCTATCTTGCTTAATCTTGCTGATGCAGAGCAAAAGGTACACACACTAAATGTTTCTGATTTGGCAACTGCCATGCCAGAAAAGGAACTAAAGACAATGGGCGATACAACAGAAGATGAGAAATCAGGGGTAAGAAGTAAAATTGACTTTATACGAGATACGCTCAAAGCTATGTTAGTACAATATGAAAATGGTGACTATGATTCTGCCTATACCTCTGCAAGGTCTGCATATCTTGACAGTTATGAATTTGTAGAGATTCCTTTACGAACCATTGATCCTGATTTTACATTAGAAGTTGAATTTCAGTTTGCAGATCTTAGAAATCTCATAAAACAACAAGCAGACTATGATGAGGTAAAAGAAGTTGCAATAGCAATTAAAAGAAATCTAGATGAATCTGAAAGAATAGTAAGCGGTACTGGTACATTGGCGCCATCCATCGCATTTACATCATCATTTGCAATAATTTTCAGAGAAGGGCTAGAGTCTGTGTTGATACTTGGAGCTATCGTGACATATCTTGAAGCATCCCGAAATAATCAATTTAAAAAATATGTTTACTATGGTGTGATTGCTGCTTTAGGTGCCACAGCAATAACCTGGGTAATAGCATCATATATAATTGAAATTTCTGGCACCAATCGTGAATTAATTGAGGCAATTGCTGCATTGTCTGCAACTGCGGTTTTGTTTTATGTTAGTTTTTGGGTACTAAATAAAATTGAACATAAAAAATGGATGGAATTTGTAAAAGCAAAAGTTTGGCAAGCCACCACAACTGGAAGTGTAATGGTATTTGTCATGCTGTCTTTCTTTACCGTGTATAGAGAGGGATTTGAAACAGTTTTGTTCTATCAGGCAATGTCTGGTTTTGTAAAATATATGGAATCTTATGTTGGATTGGGATTTGTTTTTGGGGTTGTTTCTCTCTTGGGGGTATATTATATTATGAGAAAATTGGGTAAAAAATTACCTTTGCGTGCTCTTTTTGGGTTGACCATGGGAGTCGGCGCATATTTGTCAATTGCATTTTTAGGAAATGCCATTAGAGAATTACAGATATTAGAAATAGTGCCATATACGGGATTGATTGGAATTGTCCCAAGATTGGACATTAATCTTGCAACGATGACTGGAATATATCCTACTTTGGAAACTTTGATTGCTCAGACAATCTTGCTGGGAGTTTATTTAGTAGCATCATCATATGTGTTGATATTGAGGCCAAGGAAGGAAAAACAACTTGAATTATTGAGGAAATCTAGGAGAAACGTAAATGATGCAACATAAGAGAAGAATAAGAGTCGGAATAGATGTTGGTGGAACATTTACAAAAGCAGTTGCTATAGATGTAAAGACAGGAAATATCATTTCAAAGTCTACTGTTCCTACAACTCATAATGCCAAAAAAGGAGTTTCTGAAGGAATTGTTAATTCGCTTTCAAATATTTTAAATGAATCTAAGATAAATGTAAATGATATTGAATTAATTTCTCACAGTACCACTCAGGCAATTAATGCATTACTTGAATCAGATACATCAAAGGTGGGAATAATTGCAATGGGTGTCGGACCTGAGAAAAAAAACATTATCAAACGAACAAACTTACAGGATAATAAGATAAATTCTGGACAAGATATTCAAATATGTCATACTTTTCTGGATACATCCCACTTGATCTCTGAAGAGGAGGTAAAAAATGCCATAAAGGAATTACAAAAACAAGGTGCTCAAGTAATAGTTGCAACAGAATCTTTTGGTGTTGATGATCCTTCAAATGAATTGTTTGTTATGAAAAATGCCACTGATCTGAATCTGCTCTCTACTGCGTCGCATGAAATTTCTGGAACTTATGGTTTAGAAATAAGAACTCTTACCAGTGCAGTCAATGCAAGTGTTCTTCCAAAAACATTTCAAGTTGCAAAATTTGTTGAGGAGGCTATACGTGACTCTGGTGTAAAATCTCCATTAATGATAATGAAGGGAGATGGTGGAATAACTAGCATGGATACATTCAAAACGAAACCTATTCTTACGATTCTGTCAGGACCTGCTGCAAGTGTTGCAGGTGCACTTCTTCATCTCAAGGTTGCCAATGGAATTTTTGTGGAAGTGGGTGGCACAAGTACAAACATCTGCATAATAAAAAATGGAAGACCTGAATTTAGGTATGTTACCATAAAAGATCATCCAACTTGTGTTCGTTCTATGGATGTACGCATTTTGGGAGTTGCAGGTGGAAGCATGATTCGACTCAAAGATAACAGAGTCTGGAAAGTGGGTCCTAGAAGTGCACATATTGCTGGTTTAAAGTATGCGTGTTTTGCAGATCCGGAGGATCTTAAAACTGGCAAAATTGTATTGATAAAACCAAAAGAAACAGACATTGATGAATATGTTGCCATAAAATGTGAAAAAAATACCTATGCCATAACTAACACGTGTGCTGCCAATGCTTTAGGAATGATTGATGAGAATGATTATTCTTTTGCAAATCAAGAATCATCCAAAATAGCACTGAAAATACTTGCAAAATTCATTGGAGTCAATTATTCTGAAATAGCTCAATCTATAATTCTTACATCTTCTTTTGAAATTACAAAAACAATCAGCAAAATCATAAATGAGATTAAACTAAATCCCCAAACAACTAAAATAATTGGAGGAGGTGGAGGTGCTTCTGTTTTGGTTCCATTTGTTGCAAAACAACTTGGTCTTCAATATCAAAAGGCAGAACATGCAGAAATAATCTCATCAATAGGTGTTGCATCATCAATGCTTCAAGAAGAAATTGAACAAACTATAGTAAATCCCACTCCTGAACAAATTAGCTTGTCTCACAAAAAAATCCACTCTATAATGGTAGACAAGGGTGCAATCCCTGAATCTATTGTAATTGATAGTATGTATATTCCAGAAAAATCTCTTTTGCGAGTTACTGCTATTGGGAATGTAGAACTTGATAGTGTTGATACTGCAAAGAATGTATTCACATTACAGGAGGCAAAAACTAGAGCAAGTGAAATTCTTCAAATTTCAGAAGAATTAATTGATCTCAGTTTTGAATCTGATCATTATGTTGTTTTTTATGGACATGTTGCTGAAAAACGCTTTTTTAGTAAGAAAAACCGTCATCCAATTCTAACATTAGACAGATTTGGAAAAATGAAAATGTCATTAAATAACGGAAAAATTTTTCAAGGTGGAAAAATTTCTATACTTGAAGAATTAGATGACTTTTTAGAATCTAGAAACAATGATGTTGCTCCTCAAGTTTACCTTGTAAATGATTTTAAATTGATTGATTATTCTAGCCTGACCTCTTCTTCTCACATTTTAAATGCAGTTAGAGAAGAACTAGATGAAAATGAAAGGGCTGCAATTATTGTCAAATTTTAATTTTGTATGTAATTCATTTGATCTAGTTAACAGAGGCTCGGATAATTCATTTTAAAAATATTTGTAACTGTCTAGAGTTTTGAAGTAAACGTAAATTCCTCCATTTCCTTTATATGCAAATTAAGTACGGCTGAATTTTTAAGATTTCAAAATTCAATGATCGTGCGTCAACTTCAAAAAGGCAAATAGTTACAAATCGTTTAATTTCTTAAGTCGAATTTTGATAAATGATCTCATCTGGAAAACAATTTAACATGTTACCATTTGTTATGTTGACCAAAGTCAACACCATTCTAGAATTCATGCATTGTGATTCTAAAAATAGTACCTTCAATATCCTAA
>CAZBBN010000074.1:0-6457 GCA_964490195.1 uncultured Nitrosopumilaceae archaeon | reverse complement strand
AATATGTGTCTGTACTTGACTTTCTAATTTTTTTGACAAATCCCAATACCTCTAATTTTTTCAATGAATTGTTGATGTCTTTTCTTCTGAATCTTTTTCCTTTCTCATCTAGACATGTTTTCCATAAATCATCTTCATAATTGTTTTCTTGATTCATATTTTTCAAAAACAATGATATGGAAATTTCTTTCATAAAATTTTGTTTCTTGAGAACTATTTTATCTTTGGTGACTATCTGAGAAATCTATTTTTGTTAATTTCATGAATTTGTTTGATTTTTAGCCATTAAGTTATTTTTTAATATACATAAAATGTGAAAAATTCATTTTTTGATATTCATTTTGTCTATTTTGATAACATTTGGACTTTATTGAATTTAATTGAAATTTCATACTGGTGATTTTACTATGGATTGGGGTTGTATTGTTCATAATATTGGCTTGAAAATATGCCCAAATTCCAAAATACGATTATGTAACAATGTCCTTCATTGTGAATCTTTGGAGATAAAACAAATGGATTCAAATGTCCAAAACGTGAAAATATCTAAAAATTGTGAAAATTTATCCATACATGGATTTGTCTATTGTTTCATCTAATGCAGAATTTGTTGATGGGAATCTGCTAAAATTTGCTCGCAGTATTTTTTGAGCATGTCCTGATACTCTGGCAACATTGTCCCAAGTATTGTGAAATGAAACTCTATCTAAAATCTGTTCATCGACATGTGAGAAAATCGCTAATCCTACCATGTCTTCTTTGTCTTTCATCCATTGATGTCCTACCCCACACATTGTGCAAATTTCACTAATTTCCATTATTGCTTTTGAAAATGATGGATTTTTCAATACCAATAATTTTGCATCTTCTGGAGGAAATCTCATATTAACATTTACTTGAATTCTGTCTGATCTGTTTACATTTTTACTAACAATTATATTTGCTCCTATGTGAAATTGCCATTCTACTATCTTACTTTTCTCTCTGACTTTTTCTGTCTGATCTTCATATTTGATATTGGTTATTTTTATAAAATCTTCTACAATCTTTTTCATTTCTTCAGATGTTTTTGTCATGAATCAAATCCTAAACTGTACAATATATGCATGTTATAGAAAAAAAGAAATTAATGGCTGTGTCCACAACCACAGGAATCATGATCTTCATGTCCTTGGGATTCTTTTCCTGCACATCTGGAACATTTGTCTGAACCCATTGGGGAAAAGAAACTGATTCCACATGATACACATTTCATATTTGACATGCTATTTGTAAAAAATTGCTGTATTTATTGAATACGTTCCTAGAGTATGAGAAATAACGTTTTTTGAATTACTGTGATGGATTTGCTTTTCCAATATCTGCTGATTCATCATTCTTTTTGAATACTCTATATTCTCCAATTATGGAATCGCATTTTTCACAGGTATATTGTCCTCTTTCAACTAGAATCAGATTATCTGCAACTTCCTCACTGGTACTCTCCTCTAAGTGAATCTTTGGTGGGTTTTCAAATTCGGTTTCACAATTATTACAGTAATGTTTGAACATTTTTTCTGTCTCAAGTTTTCCAATTGGTGCCAAAAACAATTTTCCTACACCTAAATCTGCTTTTTTTGCCTGCTCGTCAGTCAAGTCGGCTATGATGTATCCTCCAGATCCTTGGACTTTTAATTCTGCCAATTCACATTGATTTCTTTAATGGCATTAAAATACTATTTGTAGCAAACTATGAATATTTTACAATTTGACCTTTTGTTCCCCGAGAAAAAAACAGTCTCCTTTACTTTGGAGACTCTGTAATTGTATTAACTAGTTTATGTGAGCACTGGGCCCCCAGCTAACACCGCGAGATGTCTCTGACTCAATAACTGTGTTAGAACTATGTTTTTGTTAAAAAAACGGGGCCAAAAATAATTACATTTGGGTTAATTTTCTAAACCCTTGATTAATTAACTGCTTTCTAATTTATGGGATCAGTAGATTCTTATCTAAAATTTTTAAGGAAAATACATGGGTAAAATAAAACAAAATTCTCCTGTTTTGTTTTTCTATAATAATTCTAAAAAATGGTTGGCAAAAATTTCAAAAAAAGAATCCCTTCACACTCATATTGGTGTCATCAAACATTCTGATGCAATTGGAAAAGAGTATGGCTCTAGATTAATTACAAACAAAGACAAGTATGTCTATCTTCTAGAGCCAACAATGTATGATTATGTGATGAAAATTCAACATGGTACACAAATTGTTTATCCAAAAGATCTTGGATATATTGTAGCAAGAGCGGGAATCGGTGATGGACAAAAGATTTTAGAGATTGGAACTGGAAGTGGTTCTTTGACTTCATTTGTTGCAAACATTGTAAAACCACGTGGACATGTTTACACATTTGATGTTGATGAAAATTTTATGAAGATAGCTGAAAAAAATATCAAAAAAGCAGGCGTTTCAAAATATGTTACACAAGAAAATCTGGATTTAAAGACTGCTAAAAAAATGCCTCTAGAAGATATGGATGTTGCATTAATTGATTTAGGTGACCCGTGGATTGTAATTCCACAGGTAAGACAGATGTTAAAAGGCAGTGGAAGTATATTTGCTATTTGTCCCACCATGAATCAGTTGGAAAAATTAACTATTTCTCTTGTTGAAAATGAATTCACTGACATTGAATCAACTGAACACATTATTAGAAATATTGAAGCTAGAGAAGGAAAAACTAGACACTCATTTCAAGGCATAGGTCATACTACCTATCTTTGCTTTGCCAGAAAGGCATTTTTTGATCGAGGATCACAAAAACCTTCAGAAAAATTAAAAAACACTAAAACTATCAAAAAAACATCTCCAAAGAAATCCAAAAAAACTGACACAAAAACTATCAAAAAAACAACAAAAAAATCCACATAGTTATACATTAAAACTTCAAAACAAGATTTATTCATCTATTTTTTACAGTATGTTGTAATGGTGGCAAAAAATCTTACGCTTTCAATTGTTAAAAAATTCATTCCTGCACGAAAATCAAAGTCCCGAAAAGGTGACAATGGAGTAGTTCTAGTAATTGGCGGAAGCTACATCTATCACGGTGCACCAATTTTATCCTCAATTGCTGCTCTTAGATGTGGTACTGATCTAGTTTACACTTGTGTTCCGAACATCAATGTGACTCCAACTCGAGCTATGTCTCCAAATCTTATTGTGATTCCTTTAGTTGATCAAAAATTAACTCGTGGTGCTGTAAACAAACTTTTAGGTTCAATACCTAAAAATTTGGATTCTGCTACAATTGGAATGGGACTTGCTATACAAGAAAGAAATGCATTGCTGCATCTTGTAAAATCTCTTTTGGATAGAGATGTTAGACTGTCCTTAGATGCTAGTGCTTTAGTCCCTGAAGTTTTACCTTTACTGGCAAACAAAAATGTCGTAGTGACACCCCATGCAGGGGAATTTAAGAGATTATTTGGAGAATTCCCATCAAATTCAAAAAATGAGAGAATCAAACTAGTTGAGAAAAAAGCAAAGGAAAATGGAATTATCGTTTTACTAAAAGGCGCAACAGATGTTATTTCAAACGGTTCCACCACTTATCTTTATGAGAAAAAAATACCTGCAATGACTGTTGGTGGAACAGGTGATGTTCTTTCCGGATTAGTTGCAGGATTACTCTCAAAAAACCGAAATGCACTAGAATCCGCAGCAGCAGCCACTTTCATCAATGGTTTAGCAGGAAAAGTAGTTCAAAAGAAATTCGGATTGCATATGACATCCATGGATCTCTTAGATAAAATTCCTGCTGCAATGAAGCCATTTGATAAAATTGTGTGATTGATATGAATCCCAATCAACATGTAGATTCTCACATGGAGCAACTGATCTCAGATCTTCAAACTCTAATTAGGCAACCTAGTGTTTCTGCAAAAAATGAAGGAATTGAAAAATGTGCAAACCTTGTTGCAAAGATGCTAAAAAAATCTGGAATGCATACTGAAATTTTACGATTGAAAAAAGGGATTGCCCCCATAGTTTTTGGAGAAATAAAATCAAAACAAAATCCAACAAAGACTCTGATGTTTTACAATCACTATGATGTACAACCCGCAGAGCCTTTTGATTTATGGGATGACCCTCCATTCAGTGGAACAAGGAAAGGAAACAAAATCTTTGGACGAGGCGCAACTGATGACAAGGGTGAATTAATTACTAGAATAAAAGCAGTTGAGGCTTGTCTGAAAACAACCGGTGATGTTCCTTGTAACATCAAATTTGTAATTGAAGGAGAAGAAGAAACAGGCAGTGCTCATATTGAAGAGTACTTAAAAAAATACAAAAAGAAATTTTCTAGTGATGGTGTTATTTGGGAATTCGGATACGTTGATGCAAAAAGTAGACCTATCATTGGTCTTGGCATGAAAGGATTATTGTTTGTTGAATTGTCCGTATCTGAATCCATTAGAGATGCTCACTCTAGCCTAGCTGTTTTGATTAAAAATCCTGCATGGCGCTTGATTGAAGCTGTAAAGACTTTACGTGATTCTAATGGAAAAATTCTCATCAAAGATTGGTACAATGAAGTTACTCCATTTTCAAAAAAAGATTTACAAATTATTGACAATGAACCATTTGATGAAAAAGTCTTCAAAAGTGAATTCGGGATTAAATCCTTTTTGGGAAATAAGACTGGGCTGAATGCAAAAAAGGCTTTAGTTGGTGGAGCAACATGTAATATTGCAGGATTTGTAACTGGTTATACTGGAGATGGTGCAAAAACTGTTCTTCCTGGTAGTGCTCTAGTCAAAATTGATTTTAGATTAGTACCTAAAATGAACCCTAAAAAACAAGTAACACGATTAAAAAATCATCTAAAATCTAAAGGATTCTCTGATGTTACAATCAAAATTTTTCATGGCGAGGCAGCAGCTAGAACTGATTCTTCAAATCCTTTTGTATCTCAAGTAAAAGATGCAGCAGACAAAGTATTTGGAAAATCAATTCTAAATGTATCTAATGCTGGAACTGGTCCTATGTACCCATTTGTTGAAATTCTAAAGGCTCCATGTATATCCATTGGAAGCACATACATGTTTTCGAGAATTCATTCTCCAAATGAATTTGCAAGAATTGATCTACTAAAGAAAACTACAAAGTGTATTTATTTGATAATGCAAAACTTTGGAAAAAATTAATGAAGACATCGTGGTAATTTTTTTACAGCATGTGCAATTGAAATTCTTCCCGGACCTGCAATCATAATCACTACCATTGATGCAAGTATAATTAAATCGATTTCGACTCCTCCGTCCCCTATTAAACTTTGAGCACCTTTGACATAAAATATTGCCCCTAACATTATGATTGAAATTAGTGCCGCTGATAATCTACTAAGAACTCCAAAAACTAACAAAATCCCTGGAATTAATTCTGCTAATGCTAATGGGATCTGCATCTCTACAGGAATACCCATCTTTGTCAAAAAATCTGCAAATCCTGGATTGAATTTGGACATTCCATGTACGATGAAGATCACACCTATTGCTGATCTTAAACCTATGATGGTTACATCATTTAGGATTTTTTCTTTAATTTCAGCACCAGTCAATATGATTCTCTAAAAATTTTATGTATGATTGCTTTGACCATAATCTGTGCATAAAATGTAGAAAGCCCTTTATTATGCGGCAAAATCATTTGAAATATGTCCATGTATATGCCAGGAGCAACTGCTGTTGGAATTACTTTTGATGGTGGCGTAGTTTTTGCTAGTGAAAAAAGGATCGCATTTGGAAATTTCCTTGTAAGCAAATCCACCAAGAAAACATTTCCTATTACCTCTAAGGTGGGTGCAGCCTGTGCTGGACTTGTTGCCGATATGCAAATTTTAGCATTACAAATCGCGGCTCTTGCAAAAATTCGAAAGATGGAACTAAAAAGAGATGTTCCTCCTAACACTGTTGCTAAAATGATGTCAAATATGATGTATGAGCGAAGATATTTCCCATTGCTCACTCAGGTAATTGTTGGCGGTGTTGTTGATAAACCTATCCTGTATACTCTTGATCCATTAGGCTCAGTTCTCCCTGATACATATGCTGCAGTTGGAACAGGTGCCGAGATGGCCTTAGGTGTGCTGGATCCTCAATACAAGCCAAACATGACAAAAGACGAGGCAATTGATTTGGCAAAAAGAGCAGTTCGTTCAGCAGCTTTGAGAGATTCTGCAAGTGGGGATGGAATAGACATACTTGTAATCACCAAAGATGGTACTGAAGAATTTACAGAAGACATAAAATAATTCTAAATTATCAATCAAATACGTAATGTTGTTTTTAGTTGATGCAATGCTTGGTAATATTGCCAAAAAATTACGTGTGTTAGGATTTGATTCTGAATATTTTTCAGATATTGATGATTCTGAATTATTAGAAAAAGCTAAAAATGAAAACAGAATAAT
>CAZBBN010000073.1:0-6485 GCA_964490195.1 uncultured Nitrosopumilaceae archaeon | reverse complement strand
TGCAAAATATGAGAGCATCATAATTCTTTTTGATAGAGATAGAAAAGGAAGATATCTCACAGGTAAAACAATTCAATTGCTAGAAAGAAGGATAAACGTTGATCTTTCTTACAAAAGAAAACTAAGATTAATTACAAAAGGAAAGATAATGTTTATTGAACAACTAGTTTGCTATGAATCTTTTCTAGTTTAAGATTAAGGCCAAATACCTTTTTGGTTAAATGCTTCTACAACTCTTGAAACTGCCAAAGCCATAGCAGCCTTTCTCATGTCAACCTTGTGTTTCTTTGACATTTCATAGGCATCTTTGAATCCTTTAGTGATATTTTTCTCCATCTTATTTGCAACTTCATCAAACGTCCAATAGTAACCCATGTTATTTTGAACCCATTCAAGGTATGAGATACAAACACCACCTGAGTTTGCTAAAATATCTGGAATTACTAGAATTTTCTTTTGGTAAATTATTGGATCAGCCTCAGGTAATGTTGGACCGTTAGCAGCTTCTGCAATAATTTTGCATTTGAGATTCTTTGCAATCTTTGCATTGATTTGATTTTCAAGTGCACCTGGAACTAGAACATCACATTTGGTGGTAAGCAATTCTTCAGTTGTGATTTTTTTGCTTCCAGGAAATCCAACAACGGACCCATTTTTTTGTTTATACTCCAAAATTTTACTAACCTTTGCTCCATTTGGAATTGAGATAGAACCTTTAGAATCACTCACACCAATTATTTTTGCACCCATTTTTTCAAGATATTCACCTGCAAATGTTGATGCATTTCCAAATCCTTGCAAAACAACTTTTGCACCTTTTAGATTAAGTTTAATTGCTTTTGTAGCCTCTCTCACACAATATGCTGCACCTAAACCAGTGGCAACATTTCTAGCAAGAGAGCCACCCATAGAGATAGGTTTTCCAGTAATAACACCTGGAGAATATTGATTACCATTTAGTTTGCTAAATGTATCCATGATTTGTGTCATTTCTCTTCCAGTTGTGTAAACATCAGGAGCTGGAATATCTTTTGCAGGACCAATGACTTCAGCTATTTTGTATGCAAATCCTCTTGTCAGCCTTTCTAGCTCTGCGTCATTAATTTTATCAGTTTTAGGATTGACATAGATGCCGCCTTTTCCTCCACCTAATGGAATATCAACAATTGCACATTTCCAAGTCATCCAAGATGAAAGTGCCATAACTTCACGTTCCATATATTCAACACCACCTTCAGGATTGAAGTAACGAATACCGCCTTTGTATGGACCTCTATCATTATTATGCTGACTTCTAAAACCTGTAAAAATTCTAATTTTTCCATTATCCATCTTGACTGGAATCTTTACTCTCAAAATTCTATCAGGCATTGCAAGATATTCACGTAATCCTTGATCTTTAATTCCAAGAATATCACAAGCATCATTGACTTGTTTTGTTGCATTAGCAAAAGGATCATTCTTGACCAAGATGATTTTTACAAATAAATCATATTATATTAAGTTTCATTCAAAATTGCAGATCGTAGCGGATGAAATTACAAGTAGACTTTTTTCTGATTCATTTTTCGATCTAGTATGTCTATTGCATCTTCCAAAGTATGAATATTCAATTCTAGAAAATTAGATAGATGGAAAATTGCACCATATTTTTCACCAATTTTTGAAATCACATTATTTTTCTCAAGTACTTTCATGTGATGCTGAACTGCCTTGTAATCAAGATCAAGTGTTTGTGCTAATTGATGAGTATTGTAGGGTTTATTGAGCAGATGCATGATAATTCTTAATCGAGTAAATCCCCCTCTGGTGCTTGTGAATAAGTAAAAGAGTAATTTTCTGGTTTGTTTGTCTGGTTTTTTTTGTTGGGAAACTTGTTTTGATCTAATAATTTCTTTGAATTCTAGGAGTTGGTTTGTCATGTATTAAAAATATAGGGAATTTTGCTTAAAACCCTATTTCCAGATCTTTTCCATATTCAGGCAAGACAATTACCCTTAAATTGACTGAGAATGGACTCGTGATAACATGATGGCATCACGTGGTTACGATATGACTCCAACCATGTATTCTCCAGATGGTAGAATATACCAAGTTGAATATGCAATTGAGACCGTAAAGAGAGGGACTTTAGCAATTGGGATTATCAGTAAAGAAGGAGTAATTTTAGCAGTAGAAGAAAAACCACGTCCATTACAAACTAAAAACATTACACAGAAAATTTTTCAGGTAGATTATCATATTGGTGTTGCAGCAGCAGGATACATACCAGATGCACGTGTTCAAGTAGACAATGCAAGATTCTTTTCACAGGGAAATAGAATGACCTATGATGAATCAGTAGAAGTAGCAACAGTTGCCAAACATTTAGCTGATCAAGCACACCAATTTACGCAGTATGGTGGTGTGCGTCCAAATGGAGTTTCGATGATTATTGCAGGAATTGATCAGAAAGGAGAATCAATCTATGTCACCGATCCTAGTGGAACTTATTTACAATATTCAGCAGTTGCAATTGGTGCAGGTTCAGAAGATGTCAATGAATTTTTGGAAAAATTCTACAAAGAAGACATGAATTTAGAAGATGCTGCAGCACTATCTATTGCAGGAATTAATCTAAAGGCAGAACAAAAAGACAGAGCAAACAATGTAAAGATGGCAAAGATAACATCTGAAACTAAAGTTTTTGAGAAAATTTCTGACTCAGACTTGGAAAAATATTCTAAAAACGCACCAAAGTTTGATACTCAATAGAAGTTTTAGATTTGAAAACTATTCAACCTAATATACTGAGACGATAAATAATGGGTTTAGGAAGTTATTGGGGCGAAGTAATGGAAGTACTTCGGGAAATTATTCCAGTTTATGACAAAGTTAATTCAATCATTTCACTAGGTAAGGATGCAGAACATAGAAATCGAGGAATTTCAGGAAGGGTGCTCCCAGGAAATAAAATTCTTGATGCAGGCTCTGGTTTTGGCAACATGTCAAAGACTGCATTGAAATTAACTGATGGTAAAATTTCAATTACACTTTATGATCCTCTGGTCCCCATGCTAAAAAATACCGGCAGTCATTTTGATAAATCACCAGATATGGCAAATGGGGTTTTTGAGCACATTCCATTTAGAGATGAAGAATTTGATGCTGTTTTATGTGGATATTCATTAAGAGATGCAATCAATTTGAGAATTGCGATTTCTGAAATTCACAGAGTATTAAAAAAAGATGGACGATTTGTAATTGTAGATTTGGGAAAACCAGATAAAGTATTCATCAGAGCAGGAGTTTCATTCTATCTTCGATGTATTCTACCCATTCTTGCATTTATTGCAGGAGGAAGATTAGGATTAAAGTTTGGAACGTTATATGGAACATTCAAGAGATGGCCTGCAAACAAAAAGCTTGAAGGGTTATTATTAGAAAAATTTTCCAGAGTTGAATTTGAGAAAGATCTTATGGGCGGGGCAATAATGGTTGCCGCATACAAATGAACAGAGTTCTGATACTAGTTAATATCACGGGTTTAATCATAGGAATTTCATATGGATTGCACGGTCCAATCTTACCAGTGTTTGCAAAAAACATCATTGGTGCAACATATTCAGAACTTGGATTAATAGGATTAACAAATTTCATCCCATACATGTTCATTCCGGTGTTTGTAGGAATTCTTCTTGATAGAATTAACAATGGCTATTTGCTAGCATTGGGAGCAGCTATCAATTCCACATCAATCTATCTTCTATCAATTGCACAGTCAGTTCCAGAAATTATGGGATTTAGAATAATGACAGGAATAGCTCATGCATTTTTTTGGCCACCATGTGAGTCCATAATATCAAATGAAAGTACTGAGAAAAACAGAGTCAGAAATATTTCTTGGTTTACAATGTTTTTTGTAATTGGGTTTATGATAGGACCCTTACTTGGAACTGTATTCCTAGAAGGCCTAGACATTACATATAGAATTCTATTCCAAATTGCAGCATTTATCCTGGCTTCTGCAATAATTACATCACTTTTAGCCTCAAGAAAAAGTGTCAGGAAGCATCATGAGGGATTCTCCTTTTCATCAATTAAAGAGATGAAAAAATTTCCCGAAGTTATAATATTGTTGATTTTTTGTACATCATCATTTGGAATAATTCTCACAATTTATCCTGCATTTCTAAACGACAAAGGAATGGCAGCGGCAGATATTCTTTTGTTGTATTTTGTTTTTGGTATTTCACGAGTTGTATCTCTTGCATCAGTAGGAAAGTTTGCAAGAAAAACAAGTCAAACTCTGATTGCAGGTACCATCGCAGTATCTATGGGATTGGCAATTTCAATTTTTGCAGATTCAATCATTACTTTTGGTATTGCTTTGGTTTTGATGGGATTTGGATTCAGTGTATTCTTCCCACTTACTTTGGAAATAATTTTGAGTAAGACTAGAAAGGCCATTTCAGGAAAAATAATTGGGGCCTATGAAACAATTTTTGGAATGGGTTGGGCAATAGGACCAACTATTGGCGGCCCTATCTCACATTCATTTGGAAATGAAACACCATATCTTTTATTTTTTATAATAGGGATCGGAGTAGCACTGTTTGCAATAATGTCTAGAAACAAACTAGAACCACAAAGAGTTCTAAGTTAGATAGATGTGGTTCCACGTTTTTTGGTGCAGATGTCAAGTGCTTGTTCAACTGGAGTGACAAAGACTTTACCATCACCTTTACTTCCTGTACATGCAACATTTGTAATTGCATCTAAAATTTCATCAACTTTAGGATCTTCTACAACACAAATTACCATATCTCTGCTAAAGTATTGTCCAACAAGAGGAGGATCTTGTGAGCCTTGTCCTTGAACTCGATGAATTGTCACACCACCAACGCCAATTTTTTTGATTGCCGAGACCACTACATCTGTTGTTCTAGATGGAATGATGGCTTCAATTTTTTTCATAAAAATCAATAGTTTTGAATTTATTTAAATCAATTAGTGCTTCTCATATATGATATTCAATCAGATAATCTGTTTTCTAGGCATAAATCTTCAACATTACGTTTAATTTCAAATTTTAACATATCAAAATATGTTAGATCAATCACTGAATGTGGGCGGAAGTGAATGGATGATTATAATTTTTGTTGCACTAGTATTGATTTTGGGAACAGGCAGACTTCCAGGAGCTGCAAGAAAACTTGGAAAAGCAGTTAATGAATACAACAAAGCAAAAAATGAAATCCAAGATCATATGAAAGAAGTTACTAATGAGGCACCAAAAATAGCAGGACCTGTGGAAACAGAAAGAGAAAAATTAGAAACGATTGCAAGATCTGCAGGATTAAAAGTTGAAGGTAAAACAGACGAAGAGCTTCGAAAAAACATTGCTGCCAAAATAGGTCAAAAAAGAACTGATGACCCAGAAAATAAATAATTAATTTGGTTTCATTATTCTGTACATGTTTTTATCAAGTCTTTTTTTGGCAAATTTGTAGTAATCAGGAACAATTTCAAAACCTAAGAAACGTCGATTAAGAGACTTACTTACTACTGCAACCTGTCCTGAACCAAGGAATGGATCAAACACAATATCTTTTTTTTCACTAGAGTATTCCAGTAATTTTTTGATTAAATCAGAAGGAAGTTTGGTAGGAGTTTTTTCATCTCCAGTCCAATACTCCCTTTTGATATCCCATACGTCTTCTTTGTCTCTATAATGAAGACTACGTCCATCTTTTGTTTTGTCATCTTTGTGAAATCTAGTAAATGGAAAGAATTTTCGTTTCTTGTCATTTTTGCAGACATAAAGACAATGATAGTGAGAGGTAACGAATTTTCTTTTAGTGACCACACCAAATTGATATTTCCAGATAATGTGATTTATAGTGATAAATCCAACATCATCTAATGCTCGTAGAATGTCTTTAAGATTATTCCATCCAGAAAAAACATACATGCTTCCAGAATCCTTTAAAATTCGAAAGACCTCACTCATCCACGCAAATGTAAAATCATAGTAATCTTGGGGTTTAATTTCATTGTATCCTGATAATACCAGTGATGAAGTTCTGTTGTAATTTGCTTTTTTTGCTTTAAAATTTATGGCAAATGGAGGATCAGTAATTACAAGATCAATCTTATTTTTAGGAATTAAATTCATTCCTTCAATACAGTTCAGATTGTAAATTTTGTTAATTTCAATTTTTTTCATTTTTAAATTCAAGGTTATTTCCTAGATTAATAATGTCATGGGTCTTTAGTTATGATTAAACAGTGAACTTACCAATGACTAAAGTTAATTGGCGTCTTCCTGCTTCATCGAGCCTCAAAGTTGCTTTCGCAGACATTTGTGGTCGTGGCTCGCCCAACCCTGTGCCGGGGTCTCACTTTTCAGATTCAGGCGTTTGTATTTTGGTGGTTCCCACAGTTCCTGCGGTACCACATATCATTGGTTTTCTTACACGCATATTGTATTTGAATATTTGATT